>CAIKWV010000154.1 GCA_903831165.1 uncultured cyanobacterium | reverse complement strand
GCAGTGCCCTGACGGGGCCTGCCCGGGTGCGGACGCTTCAGGCCTTCGATGCGCGAATCACGGCACCGCGCTGGGGCTTCAGCTCCGTCAGCGCCTATTACGAGGCGGCCAGTCCGCTGGAACCCCTGCTGGCGACGATGGCGGCTGGGGCGTCCTTGCCCCCGATCCTGCTGATCCATGCCGCCGATGACCCCTGGGTGCCGGTGGCGGCCACCCAGCAGCTGGCCAGCCAGGCCAGCCGGCAGGCCTGCCCCTGGCTGGAGACGATGATCACGGCCTACGGCGGCCACAACGGCTTCCACGGCCCCGAGGACGACGGTATTACCTCCAGCTGGGCCGATCGCCAGGCGGTGGATTGGCTCCGAAGCCGGCTGGGTAGCGGCGGGATGCCGCCCGGCTCAAGCCACGACAACCCTTGAGGAGGTAAGCCGGCGGCAGTTGGGCCTGGCGGTCAGCGGAAACACAGCCAGCAACAAGTGAGATGAAGGTTCTGGTTGAGCCAAGTTGCTTTCATCGCAATCGTGCCGCTCAGGCCGTTCGCGGTTGACCGGCAGCATGCTCCGAGGGGGCGCAAGCAGATCCGACGACTCGGGCGTGGCGGTGGTTCCACATTGTTGGTGTCACCAGGAGCGGGGCCGCCCATCCGTTGGCCTGCGCGCTTCTCGGCAGCGGATGGGTTCTGCAACGTTCAGATCGGAAAGCTTGCCCCCAGCGTTGACCTCGGCAACGGAGCCTGAGGAGCTGTAGTGGATCAGGGACATCAGAAGTGACGCCCCGATGCTCTGCGGCTGCAGTTCAAGAAGCGATGGGTAGTCCACCTCTGGAGTCACTGCAGCAGGCAGTGCGATCCTGGATGGATCCAAATGGATTGGGACTAATGATCAGACCAATCAGTCCGGGACTGGTTGGTTGGATTCTCTCGATCTTTTTGGATCCTATTTAAACGGAGAGGGTGTTCGTCGATCTGGGTGCCAAGAAGACCTCTTAGGACGATTTGTGAGGTATATCCCGGATTTACCCCAGCGTCAGTTTTCGTCTGTGAACTCGACGGAACCGGCAGATCGACTGCTGCGCAGAGATTCCGCCATCGAAGCCAGCGATGGCCAAGCCCCTTCACCCAGAACGCCTCGACAAGAACATCGCAGGTGAACTCACTCGGCAGCCCAGTCAGCCAACGGGAGCCCCTCGATTCGCTGAAATTCCCGGATGTTGTGAGTCACCATCGTGGCCCCGAGGGCCAACGCATGGCAAGCGATCCAGAGGTCGCCTGCACGGCGTAGTGATGGCAGATTGCAGGCCCCTCGGGGTCTTAGCGTTCAGCCTACTTCACATCTTCTTCTCCACTAATCTGCCCGAGATAGTCCAGATCCTCTTGTGCCTGACTATTTTTCCTTCTGCTCTTTGATTTGCGTATGCAGGATGATTACCAACCTTGCTGTAAATCCATAAGCAACGAAATATCTGATCCTGGACGACGGGCAAGACCAGAGAATCCCAAGGCTAGAAAAAGGCTAGCAACAGCATTGCGAAGAATGCTGGGCAGTAAGAGTAGGGGATTGCTTGGCGGCAGTTGTTGTTTTTTGCGGGAAAATTCAGATTCGGCCTGGTTTAAGACCTGATCAACCTGGGCCTTGATCACCGGTAGAGGCAACTGTCGGTCAGCATCATTCAGGACCGGACCATTGAGCGCAAGCAGCTGATCGTGTAACT
>CAIKWV010000153.1 GCA_903831165.1 uncultured cyanobacterium | reverse complement strand
GGTCATGGCCCGGGTCCAGGGCCCTCCAACCTAGAAACGGGGCCAGAACCGCCGACGATCGCTGCCATGGCTGCGGCCCCCCTTCCTGCAGGCGAACTGGCCCAGCGACTGCAGGGCCTCAATCTCTACCTGGTCGGCATGATGGGCGCCGGCAAGAGCGCCGTGGCCCACCCCCTGGCCGAAGCCCTGGGATACCGCGTCATCGACGCCGACAGCGTCATCGAAGCGACCGCCGGCCGCCCGATCCCGGAGATCTTCGCCAACGACGGCGAACGCGGCTTCCGCGAGCTGGAGACCGCCGTGCTCGATTCGATCGCCCACTGGCATTCGCTGGTGGTGGCCACCGGCGGCGGTGTGGTCACCCAGCCACACAACTGGGGCCACTTACACCAGGGGGTGGTGATCTGGCTGGATGCGCCGCAGGAGCTGCTGCTGGAGCGCCTGTTGGCCGATTCCACCGCCCGGCCGCTGCTGGACCAGGCCGATCCGGCCGATCGACTGAGCGCCCTGCTGGCCGAGCGGCGGCCCCTGTACGGCCAGGCCGATCTGGTCGTGCTGCAGCAGGGGGGAGAATCCCCCAGCCAGATCGCCCAACGGGTGCTGGAGGCCCTGCCCACGATCCTGCGCCAGCGCCAGCAGGCCCCCGAGACGCCGGCCCAGCTGCTGGACCGGGACGGCCAGCCCAGGCAGAGCCTCAACTAGGCACGGGAACCCTGGTTCCTCAGCCCCCCGGCGGTTCCAGCCGCACCGCGAACCACTGGATCGTGCGCCCCGGCTCCAGCTCCAGCTCGCAGGCGGTATCCAGCAGGCGCTCCGCCTGGGCGGCGGCGTCCTCCAGGTCGGCCAGATCGGCAGGGGGGCACTCCAGCTGGCCCAGCTGCTCGATCAGCCACAGGCGGGTCTCGGCGGCCGTGAGGATCCGCTCGTCCGCGGCCGGCTCCAGCACCACGTAATGATCGAGTTCCCGCAGCAGGGGATCGGACATGACGCAACACCGGCAGGGCGCCATCCTGGCGCTCCTGATCACCGCCCTGGTGCTGCTGCTGCCCGCGGCCATGCCCCGGCAAGCCCGGGCGGAGGCGCTGACGGCGCCGGAGCTGCCGCAGGCCGCCTTCAGCCCGCAGCCCGATCGAGGCCAACGCCTGGCCGCCGGAGGCACCCTGGAGCCGCGGCTGGCCCAATGGCCCGACTGGCGTCTGCCGGCGCCCCTGCCCCGGGCCAGCCAGCGCAACCAGACCTGGCCCGCCTGGTTCGCCGGCGACTGGCGGGTGAGCTCCAGGGTGTTCCCGGACGGCCGGAGCAGCGCCGAGGATCCGGGGGCGGGGGAGCTGATCTGGACGGTGCGCTTCCGCGCCGATGGTCATGGCGGTGCCCTGGCGGATCGGGCCTTCAATGCCCGCGCCATCGGTCGAGCGCTGCTGGGGGAGCAGCTGCTGGCGGTGCAGGACGATCCGAGCAACCCCGATCGCCAGTTGAGCCGCCTCAGCGGTGATCGGCTGCTGGAAACCACCGTGCTGGCCCGCGCCGGTGAAAGGCCTGAGCCCGGCCTGTTTCTCAACGACGAACTCAACCTGCAGGTGCTGCACCGCTCCGGCCTGGAACCCCGGGTGAGCCAGGTGGAAACCCTGGGCCGCTGGCAACGGCGCGCCGATGGCGGCATCGACGGCGAGCAGTGGCAGGCCAGTTACCCCTCACCGGCGGCGGGGCTGCGGGCGACCCCGGTGGCCAGTGACCACCTGCGGCTCAAACTGGAACGGATCGCGCCGGAACCACTTGCGCCCACTTGATCCGGCTGACAGCTGTGCCGGATGATCTCGGCCATCTCCAGAGACAACGTTCGGTCAGTCGTCTGCTGGTCCTTGCTCTGAAGGTCGTGGAGCTGGCCAAACCTGCTCCGGGATGTGGGCCGCCAAACCGGAGTCACCCGGGCTCAGGCCTGACCCACTTCTGCCAGGATCCGATCCCGCCAGTGGAACAGGCCCGCCAGCAGGGGATTGTCAGCGATGCCCTCGACCCCCAGACCAGCCAGGGGGGCACCGGCGCTGGCGGGGAACTTGAGCAGGCTCAGCTGAGCCACCACGGCCAGATCCGCCAGGCTGAGGGCCTCGCCTTCCAGGTAGGGACGCTCGGCGGTGAGCAGGGCCAGCTGCTCGAGATTGCGGCGCAGCTGGCGGGCTTCACAGGGGCCGATCACCTCACTGAACGCCTCACTCAGCGGTGCCATCACGCCGCCGGGCAGGGCGCTGACCAGCTGCCGCAGGGGCGAGGGCGTGGTGTCCGGCAGCAGGGCGGTGCGCAACACCGGGTTGACGGCGGCCGCCTGCAGCAGGGCCAGTCGGGCGCCGCCGGCCAGGGCCGTATCCGCCCAGTCCTCCAGCAGCAGCACCCGGGCCCGGGCCTGCGGGTCGCTGGGCAGCAGCGCCGGAAGCGGATGATGGGCCTCCAGATGCAGGGCGATGGCGGTGGAATCGGCGATCACCTCGCCGCCATCCACCAGCACCGGCACCTGCCGCTGGCCGGAAAGCCGGAACACCTCCAGCTGCCCCAGACCGGGGCTGACCTCCACCAAGGTGACCCGCAACCCCTTGAGGGCCAGGATCAGGCGCACCTTTTCGCAGAAGGCGGAGTGTCTGAACTGATGCAGCTCCATCGTCAAAGGGAAACTCTGCGGGGCGTGCCTTTGGGCGGCAGAGTAGCCGGCATCCGTACCAAGACGTTGCCGCCGCGATGAAGGACTTCTTCCTGAACGTGACGCGTTACCCGCGCTATCTCGTGGCCTTCGGCCTGGGGGTGTTCAACTCCGTGCTCCAACCCCTGGTGCGCCGGCTGAGCAATCCGGTCACCGCCGTGGCCCTGGTGGGGGCCCTGCTGAGCGGCCTGCTGAGCATGGGGCTGGTGCTGCATGCGATGGTGAATCCAGCACCGCTGGCATAGCCATGGCACAGGGCCGACGGGTGGAGCGGATGGCGGCCTTGATCCGCCGCGAGGTCAGCGAGCTGCTGATCAACGGCATCAAGGACGAACGGGTGCATCAGGGCATGGTCAGCGTCACCCATGCCGATGTGGCTGGTGATCTGCAGCATTGCCGCATCTTCGTGAGCGTGCTGGGCAGCGAGGAGGATCGCCAGTCGGTGCTGACCGGCCTCCAGGCGGCCGCGCCCTACGTCAAAGGGGAACTGGGCCGTCGCCTGAAGATGCGCCGCACCCCCGAGGTGGTGTTTCTGCTCGACAAAGGGCTGGAGCGGGGCACCACGGTGCTGGGCCTGCTCGGCCGCCTCGAAACCGAACGGGTCAGCCGCGGCGAGGTGCCGGAGGGCACCGGTGGGGCGGAGGACGGCAGTGGTGGGGCAGCGGCAGACCGCGAAACCTCGGCGCCCTGCGAAGGCGAGCAGAACGAGGCGGGCCTAAGCGATGCAGGTGTTGGCCGCGTCAGCGACGGTGTAGATCCCCATGAGCCCTGACACCACGGCCCTGCGGCGGCGGGTGGCCCCGTTGCTGGTGGTGCGCGCCAGCGGCTATCTGAGCGATGGGCAACGGCGCTACCGCCGCTGGGAGCTGGCCAATGCCGAGCTGCAGCGCCTGTTGGCCGAAGGTGTGGGCGGGGTGATCCTGCTGGGGGCCAGCGCCGCCGAGCTGGGCCAGCGCACCCGCCAGCTGGCCAGCTGGAGCGACCAGCCCCTGCTGCTCTGCGCCGATGTGGAGGAGGGGGTCGGCCAACGCTTTGAAGGCGCCAGCTGGCTGGTGCCGCCCCTGGCCGTGGGCC
>CAIKWV010000152.1 GCA_903831165.1 uncultured cyanobacterium | reverse complement strand
GTTCCCACGGATGCGGAACAGGCGCCGTGGTTGCTAGTTCAGGCACAGGTGCGGGCCGAAAGCCAATCAAGCGATGACCGTGGTTCTGGCGTTCCTCTGGCTGTTCCTGGTTCTGGTGGTCCCCTGGCTGATTGTCGTGCCGCTGTGGTGCTGGCGACAGGGCACAAGGCTGCAGGAGCGCGTGCAGCAGCTGGAGGCCACGGCTGAGGAGCTGCGCCGGGTGGTCGCCGCCCTGGAGCACCAGGGGTCGGACCCGGCGGAGCAGCCCGGCACGCCGCCGAGGGCGAACCTGGCGCCGCCGACCGCCTCGGAACCGGCAACCACCAGCGAGGCCCAGGCGGTGGGCGAGCGCTCCGAACCCCTGGCGCCAGGGGACAGACCTGCGAACCCCTTGCGGGAGGAAACGGAGCCTCAGGAACGCCCCCTGGCCGCAGTCGCCCCCGCCGAGCGCGAACGCCCTGCCCTAGCTCCCCCTGTTCTGGAGACCACGGCTTCGGCGGCCACTCTCCCGGCGCCCACTCTCCCGGCGCCCACGCTTCCGGAGCCCACGGCACTGAAGCCCGCCGCTCTACAGCCCACTGCAGCGGAGCCCGCCGATCTGGAGCGTCCCGCCAGGGAGCAGCCCGCCCTGGACAACCTCGCCGACAACCCGCAGCCCCTGGTGCCCCCGCCGCCGCTCGAGCCGCCGGCTGGCCTAACAGCCCTGGGGCAATCACCGACCTGGCAGCGGATTGAGCGGCTGTTGATCGAGCACTGGACCGGCATCGTCGGCGTGCTGGTGGTGGTGGCCGGTATCACCTTCCTGGCCATCAACCTGGCCCTGCGACTCCAACCGTTCACACGCTTTCTGGTGCTGCTGGCGGCAGCGGCGTTGCTGGCCACCCCCGCCCTGCTGGCCCGCCGCCGGCCCCAGTGGAATCCCCTGGCCAGCTGGATGGGCAGCGGCGCGGCGGCCCTGGTGTTGTTCGCCTGCGCCGCCAGCGGCGGGCTGCCGGCCCTGGGCCTGCAGTGGATCGATCAACCCGGGCCCGCCCTGGCCCTGCTCTGCCTGGCAATGGGCTTGAACCTGGCTCTGGCGGCGGCGGCCGGCACCCAGACCCTGGCGGCCCTGCACACGGCCGTGAATCTGCTGCCGCTGGCGATCGTGCCCGCCTCCAGCTTCAGCCTGGTGCTGGCCAGCATCGTGGCCCTGGTCGGCCAGCTGCTGCCCCGCCGTCGCCCCTGGCACGGCGAACGGCTGGCGGTGGGCCTGGCCTACGGCCTGTTTCTGATCCGCTGGTGCGCCGTTCTGGGCAGCGGCAGCGAAGCTCCTGAGACTCGCGCCCTGGCCATCGGCGCCGCCGTGGTGGTTTTCGGCGCCGGCGCCCTGCTGCCCCAACAGCAGCGGGCGGGGAACCTGGAGTTCAGCCCCCTGGTCCTGCTGGGGCAGCTCCTCCACTGGGGGGGACTGACCCTGGTGCTGCTGCTGGTGCCCCAGCAGCTGATCGTGCGCCTGCTGGGGCTGGCGGCCGCGGCCCTGGTGGCCCTGCTGCTGGGCCTGCGGGCCCACCGCCTCGGCTGGCTGGCCCTGGGGCGCAGCCAGCTGCTGATCGCCCAGACCCTCTTCCTGGCCGGTCTGCAGAGCCTGGATTCGCTGCAGCCGGACGGCCTGCTGCTGGCGCTGGTCCTGCTGGTGGAAAGCGCCCTGTTCCTGCGGCTGGCCATCCGCCAGGCGGACCCCCTGCTGCAGGGAATCAGCTGGGGACTGGTGGCTGGCAGCGGCGGCTGGCTGTTGCTCGCCGGCCTCCAAGCCGGCACCAGCCTGCAGGCCTCCAGCGTGATGCTGATCGCCGGCAGCGCCACCACCAAGCTGCAACGCGATCTCGGCGACGACGAGACGCCCCAACCCTTGCCAGGGCTGTTCAGCTGGTGGGCCGCCCTGCAATTCCTGGTGGGAGCCATGGTCTGCGCTCCGGTGGGGATGGGCGGCTGGATCGCCCTGGGCTCCCTGGGCACCCTGGCCAGCCGCAGCCGGGAACCGTTGCCGGCGGCCCTGCCTGAGGCCACGGCCACCGCCGTGCTGCTGGCCCACCTGATCGGCTGGGGACACCTGTTGGGGCAGCTCAACCAGACCGGACAACCGCTGCCGGCCGCCGGCGTGATGCTGCAGCTGACTCCCTTGATGCTGCTGGCCGCCACCCTGGTGATCCGCCGCATGGGCCTGCCCCTGGGCATCCACCTCATCGGCGGCTCCCTGCTGCTGGCAGCCCAACTGCTGCTGGCGCCGATCGGCGCGCCGCTGCCGGCGATCGCCTGGCTGCTGTTGTCGCTGCTGGCCCTCCAGCTGGCTCGCCGCCTGCCCCAAGCGATCGCCCTGCCGGTCCTGCAACAGGGCCTGCTGGCCCTGGCCATCGGCCTGCTCGCCGCCATCACCCTGCCGTTCAGCCTCCAGGGGGCTTCTCGGTTGGTGATCACGCTGCTGACCAGTGGCGTATTGCTGCGCTGGTGGTTCATCGTCCCGGGCGCTGGGCTCGGCCAGCTGGTCCTGTGGCGCCGCTTCCACCCCTATCTGCTGGAGCTGAATCTGCTGCT
>CAIKWV010000151.1 GCA_903831165.1 uncultured cyanobacterium | reverse complement strand
TGTTCTCGTTGGGCGATGTGTCGTCGCTGCCCAACTCCAAGACCGCCGCGGCGATCCGGGGACAGGCGCCGGTGCTGGTGAGCAATCTGCTGGCCTTCCTCGACGGCCAACCCCTGAGTGCCCGCTACGACGGCTACGCCTGCTGCCCGCTGATCACCGGCTACGGCAAGGCGATCATGGCCGAGTTCAACTACGACGGTCAGCCGATGCCGTCGTTCCCGCTCGATCCCACCCAGGAGCGCACCAGCATGTGGCTGGTGAAGAAGAATCTGCTGCCCTGGCTGTACTGGAATCGCATGCTCAAGGGCCACGAGCACGAACGCCGCTTCATGCCCGGGCTGGCCTCCACAACCCCATGAGTGGGCTACCGGTGGCCATGCGGGGCGTTGCTGGATTCGAGCAAAGCTGCGATCGTGAATCCAGGCCAGGCTCTGCAGCCACAACAAACCGCTCGGATCCGCCATGGGCCAACCCAGCCCCATTGAACCTGGCGCTGGGGCAATTTAAATAGAGGGCAATTCAGTCGATAAAGCAGATTCAATCAGATAGGCCGCCAGGTTGCTGATCGAACGGCCTTCATTCTGGCTTTTCGAAATCAGCTTTTGTTGGGTGATCCAAGGGATTGTGACCGATACCCTGACAGGGGATCTCAAACGTGGATCGAGCATGTCACTTAAAAGAGGGGCTTCGGCAAGCTAATCCGCGAAAATACAGGCAGTCAAGGCCAACCCAGTCACAATGCGATGAATGCATAATTGCAAGGTCGGAGCATGCATTCGGCGCATAAAAACTGGGCTGCACCAAAAAGATCCGACCTGCCATCACTGAAAGACGCAGGATTTTAATTTCAAGCCGGCCTTCTTTCATCGGAAAGTGCAGTTTTGACCTTGCTTGGCATTAGCCCCTCAATCCCTGCTGCGCCGGCAACATCACGGCAAACCGCCCTGGAGCGCCCAACCAGGAGGGCAGGGCGGCTCGGGGCAGGGGCGATGAATGGGTTACAGGAGGGTTGACCGTTGAGCGCTCCCGCAGTCGTGGGTCTGGGTGGGTCAGGGCCTGCCAAGACAACACATCAGCCCGTCTCCCCAGCCAGCCCGACAACGGGACCGGCGGCAACCACAGGCCGCAACGGGCGCTGGCCGGCTGGATCCTCCGGGGCCGGAGCCCACCAGATGGCGCGAATCTGCCCAACCAGCAGCCGCAGGGCCGCCCAGCCCTCCAGCAGGCTGATCAACACCAGTAGCAGCAGAGCGATCAGGGGTTGCAACGGGGGGGCCGGGCGGGCCGGGCGGGCCGGGCGGGCCGGAGCCGACCGCGGTTGGCCCTCCGCTGGCGACCTGGGCGATTCCCCCGCAGCCTGGACCAAAGCCAACCGCACGACGGTTGCCGTCCGGGGGGCAGAGATCACCACCGCTGGACCCTCAAGTGATCGCCCCACAGCCGGCGGACCATCCGCTGCCCATGGGGCAGCGATCAACGCCGTCGCTGTCCGTTCGTCCGCCCCCCGTTCAAGAGTCGTTGGTTCAACAGCAGTTCCTTCATCTGACCTCAGCTCAGCAGCCAGGAGCCCAGCGGCCTGCAGGGCGACAGCCAACGCCCCGGGGGCTTGGCGCAACGGTCTGAGCGGTTCGGCTTGCCGCTCCAGGCCATCCCCCTCAGGCAGCGACAGCCGCGCAACCGTGCCGCCCGCCACAACGGCACAGCCCATGTCGCCGCCGCCCTCGCTGCTCGCCTGGACCGGGGCTGAATCCAGGTCCGGCCCAGGGGCTGGGGGTCGTTCTTCGGACGGGCCAACCGCCGGCTGCGGAGCAGCGGTCGGGGGCTCCATCGGAGCTGGAGACCAGCCCAGATGGAGCAGGGCCGTGGCCGGTTCCAACGGCACACACCACGGAGCCGGAGGATGCACCCGCCAATAGGGATCCTGCCGCCAGTCCCGCAGGCGCGCCGAAAGGGTTGGATTCATGGCGCCACGACCCTGAGCGTCATGACTCAGTTCACCACGACGTCGATCACCCGGCCGCCGAGGCGGCTGACCCGTTGCAGGGCCTCATTCATGCGGCTGAAGGGAACCCGCAGCACGTAGGAACCACTGCGCACGTAGGCGTTGTCGGCGATGCCGGTGGCCTTGATCGTCACCAGGCGGCCGGCGCCACTGTTGGTGCCGCGCAGGGCTGGTGAGACCCGCAGCGCCTCCTGGCGGTGATCCTGGGAGGCGCTCCTGGGGGCCGCGCCAGGGGCCTCGCCGCCATGCAGGCCATCCTGGTCCGAGACGATGGCCCGGAACGGCCCCTCCGTGCTGATGCCGCTGTAGTCCCGGCGCACGGGCACATTGCGCAGGATCACGGCAGGGGCGGCGCCACGGACCGCCACCGGCTGGTTCTGGTGCAGCGAGCGGTTGAGCGCCGCCTGGATGCCGCTGCGGTCGCCCTTGACGGAGGCGGCGGCGCCGGAGGCCAGCTGCATCAGCCAGGAAAACTGGCGGCCCTGATGGCCCTTGGAGTAATCCCAGCCATGCAGGTAGGGCACGACATCCTGGCCGAAGCGCTCCTGATACTCGCTGCTGTCGAGGTAGGAATCAATCTCAGCTTCTACGCCCTGCTCCTGCAGAATCGTGAAGTGATGCAGCATCTCGGCCTTGTTCTGAGGAGCGCGACCCAGCAGGTGCTTGAAGTTGAGCTCGATGAAGCGATAGGCGTTGCAATTATCGAAGAATCGCGAGCGGTACAGGCCACTCTTAGCCACCGTGCGCACGAACTCCCGCACACTCAGGGCGCCGTCCTTGAACAGGGATTCAGCCCCACTCAGTCGCTCGTTCTCCATCACATACTGCTGGCCCAGGACCTGCCGGTACACCGCCCGGATGATCACATTCTTGTCGTTATCAGAGGCACGGGACCAACTTTCCTTATGGCGATCATTGGCGTAGCGCGCAATACCCAGAGCGGGCGCCTGTACAAGGGTCATGGCAGTGGTGGCAAGGGAGGAAGGGCGATCAGCCGTGCCGGCAAAAGGCCGCAGCGGCGCAATCACCGTCAAACCGTACGGCGAATTTCCTGGCTCACCGGGTGACCTCAAGAAAATTGAGGTGGCCTCGCAGCTCCTTGGAGAGCGTCTTGCAGCTGGCCTCCGCCTGTCGTGCAGACGACAGCGACCAGAAGCCGCCGCCGCTGGGATAGCGCTCCCATCACTGACCGATCGCGTCGTGTTGCACAAGGACGATCCCCTGCTGGCCTCGATCGCCACCTGCCTGCTGCTGCAGGCTTCGATCCTCAGTGCCGGCTGGCTGCTCCAGGGTTGGTGCGCCAGGACGGAACCCCTCCAGGGCCAGGCCGCCAGTCCCGCTCAGCCGCAGCAGGCTGGCCACCAGTACCGGCCGCCTGGATCCGGCATCGGCTGATCCGGCGCCGGAGCGGTCGCTCGGCCAGACCAGCGTCTGTGGGGGCAGCCTGCGGAGCGCCGGCAACGGACTGGATGCGGGACTGGATCCGGACAGCACACACAGCCTTCTCAGCCGGATCTCGCCATTCCGCCTGGCCCCGGACCGATCGGGCCGACCTCAGCCCTGGCGCTTGATCTGATGCTGCAGCTGGCGGCGTTGGTATTCGGCCGCGAGCGAAGCAAGATGTTGCCTGGCCTGTTGCTGCAGGGCCGGATCCACCTGGTCCAGCACCATCCCCTCGGGCACCTCCATTCGCATCACCAGGGCCAGGGCGTCAAACAGCCGCACCTGGTCGTTCTGCCAACCCTGGTAGTCAGCAGCGAGGGCCTTGAGCGCCTCCCCGGGGACCTCCCCCTTCTCCACCAAGGGCCGCAGCTGCTGCACCTGGGCCAGGCGGGCGGAGGTCACCAGAGCATGGGCGGAACCCAGGGCGGCGAGGGCATCGGCCGCCTCCCGCTTGAGCAGGGTCATGTCCCTGGCGAGCACGGCCTGCTCCACGTTCAGCGGTTCCCGCTGACCCGGACACAGGGCGGCCCGATCGGAGGAAAAGGCCAGCAATCCGCCGGTGGGGACCACCGAAGGCAAGGGCATCGGCATCGCCCCGTCCAGCCGTGGGCCCTCCAGTCGCGCCCCGTCCTCGGCCTCCATCCGCTGGTCTGGCCCGCCCGCCTCAACGCCGACCGCTTCCGAGATCAGCCCAGCCAGGTCATCGGCCCCGGCCGGATGGGCGGCCGCATCGAGCGGCGTGGGCTCCAGGCGCTGGATCCAGCTCAGCAGGTGGCGATGCAGCCGGCTACGAAGCCGGCGAAGGGGTTGCTTCCTCAACACGCTTGGTTCTCCTTCCATCGAGCGGCCCCCACTCTGGAGGTGGACGGCAGCTCAGGGCAGGCGGATATCCCGCGGCGCGCCTGCGGAGAACCGGCGCAGCCTCCGGCCCGGCGGCCGCAAGCCCCGCGGAGATCGGGTCGAGTGCGAGGCAGCATCGCCGCAATCCTGGCTGCATCGGCCTGCGGGACCGCCGACCAGGGCCATGGGCGCCTCTGGGGGCTGGGGCAAGTCGCTCCTGGACGGTTGCGCCAAGACCTGCCGCGACGAAGCAGCCGCTCCGCTCGAATCCCGAACGAATGGCAGCGGTGATGGTCCCGCCCGTGGCGGCCCTGCAGGAGCCAGGGCCCTGTTGAGCGACCTCCTTAGCCAGCTCTTAACCGAATGATGATCGCCCCTTTGCCAGCCCTCCACGGACCGTCCATACAGTTCGTCGAACCCGTTGGCCCGGCTTTTCATGGTGTTCACGCCTTCCCGTGGCGCTGCCGGCAGCGGTGCATTCCGTCAGTTCCTGGAAGCCAGCTATCGCAAGCGCACGCTGGTGCATCTGGCGGCGGGCAGCCAGGTACCGATGCTGCGCAACAGCATCTGGCTGGTGGTGCGGGGCATGGTCAAGCTGGGCGCGATCACCATCCACGGCGACGATTTACTACTCGGACTGGCCGGGCCCAGCGAACCGTTCGGCGAGCCACTCACCGATGTGGAGGCCTTTGAGGCCCGCACCCTGAGTGACACCGACCTGCTGTGCCTCACCCTGGAGGAGATCTGCTCCGATCCCAATCTCTCGGTGGCGATGCTGCAGGCGGTGACCAAGCGCTACCGCCAGTCCCAGTCCCTGCTGGCCCTGATGGGCCTGCGCCGGGTGGAGGAGCGGGTGCGGGGCTTTCTGGAGCTGCTGGCCACCGAATACGGCCAGGCCTGTGAACAGGGGCTGCGGCTGGATCTGCGGCTCACCCACCAGGAGGTGGCCAGCGCGCTGGGCACCACCCGGGTCACGGTCACCCGTGTGATCGGTCTGCTGCGCCAGGAGGGCTGGCTGAGTCTTGACGGTCAGCGGCGCCTGGTGATCAGCCATCTGCCCCCACGGTGATCCCTCTGTTCTGGACGGACCATCTCTCGGTCGACAATGGCGGGATGCAACCCTCCCTGCTGGTCGTTGAAGATGACGACACGATCCGCGAGACGATCCGCGACGCCCTGTCCCTTGAGGGATTCGATGTCACGGCCTGCGGCAATGGCCGCGATGCCCTTGAGACCCTGCAACGGGCCGGCTCCGATGGCGGCTTCGCTTTGGTGGTGCTGGATCTGATGCTGCCCGGCCTGGGGGGCCTTGAGCTCTGCCGCCAGTTGCGCAGTACCGGTGATCGCACCCCGATCCTGGTGGTCAGTGCCCGCGACAGCGAAACCGATCGGGTGGTGGGCCTGGAGGTGGGGGCCGATGACTATCTGATCAAGCCGTTCGGCATGCGCGAACTGGTGGCCCGCTGCCGGGCGCTGCTGCGCCGCAGCCAGCCCGTCACCGAAGCCGTGCCACCGGTGCTCGAACATGCCAATCTCAGGCTCTACCCGGAGGAATGTCGCGTCACCCGGGATGGACTGGATGTCAATCTTTCACCCAAGGAATACAGGCTGCTGGAACTGTTCATGCAGCATCCCCGCCGGGTCTGGAGTCGCGACAAATTGCTGGAGCAGGTCTGGGGCATCGATTATTTCGGGGACAGCAAAACTGTTGATGTGCACATCCGCTGGTTGCGCGAAAAGCTGGAAGCCAGTCCCTCCGCCCCCGTCCACCTACTGACGGTGCGCGGGTTCGGCTACCGGTTCGGTTGAGGTGGGGTTTCTCCTGGCGGCTCTGGTCGGGCTCGGCCTCGGCCTGCTGTTGCCCCGCCCGCGCGGCCCCGGCAACCGCTCCTTCAGCCCGCTGGTTCGCACCCAGCTGATCCGCTGGCTCAACGCCAGCCCCAGTGGCTGGCTGATCGTCGATCCCGGTGACCGGGTGTTCCTGATCAACCACCGGGCCGAACGGCTGCTGGATGT
>CAIKWV010000150.1 GCA_903831165.1 uncultured cyanobacterium | reverse complement strand
CTGAATCCATCGGCCAGGCCTCGCTGCCGGCAGTGCTGCAGGCCCCCTCCAGCCGGGGGGTGATGGCCTATCACTGGCAGCCGATGGACGATGGCAGCAGCGTCTATCCCTGGGTGGGATCGGGTTGTGCCGAGCTGCTGGGTCTGGAGCCGGCGGCGTTGATGGCCGATGGCGGCGCGTTCTGGCGCCTGGTGCATCCGGACGATCGCGCCCCGCTCAAGCTCGCCAAGCTCAGGGCCTTCCAGCGGCGCAGCCTGCTCAATCACATCTGCCGCATCAATACGGTGTCGGGGGAGGCCAGGCTGATCGAGATCGTGGCCTACCCCCTGCCGCCCGCCGGTGCCATCTGGAGCGCCCTGGCCCTGGATATCAGCGAGCAGCGGCGGCGTCTGGATGAGCTGGGCCAATTGCAGGAGGCCCTTGAACAGCAGCAGCAACAGTTTCAGCAGCAGGCCCGCCTGTTGGCCGAAGCCCACGCCGCCCTGGCCCGCCTCAGCAGCGTCGATGCCCCCACGGGCCTGGCCAATCGGCTCCACTTTGAGCACAGCCTGATGCGGGCCGTGGCCGTGGCCCAGCGCCATGGCCGGCCCCTGGTTCTGGCGCTGCTCAAGCTGCGGGGCCTGCGGGACTGCCATGCCCGGGCGGGCTTCCTGGCCGGCGATCGGGCCCTGCAGACCTTTGCCGGCCTGCTGGCGGCCAGCTTGTCCCAGGGCCAGGTGGCCGGTCGCCTCGCCGGGGTGGAGTTCGCCGTGTTGCTACCGGAATTGGATCAAGACGGCGCGCAAGCGTGGCTTGAGGCGTTGATGGCTGCGGTCGCCGGCGATCAGGCCCTGCAGCAGGCGGGCCTGTCGCTGGGCCATGGGCTGGCCGAATGCCTGGCGGAGGACACGGCCGACCAGCTGCTGCTGCGGGCTGAGGCGGCGCTGCGGGGGGCGGTCTGAGGGACCGCCGGAGTTGCACGGTGGCTAGGTCAGTCCTCAAGTGCGGGCTGACGGGGAGCAATGAATCCTTGGCCTGGGACCTGGGCCGTGGGGATGCAGCCGGTTCTTTCGCCCCGGGCAGGGTCCAGGGTTTCAGCGCATTGCCAGCTGGTGCGCCTCAGCATCGCCGCGGACCCGCCGATCTCATCGTCGCCGGACAGGCGAGGACCAGGAGCGGTGGATGCCAGCTCAGGGATCCGGACCTGCGGTTTTGGCTGGATTCCGTTCCCTAGCGGCTAGCGATCCATCCTGGTCAGCAATCAACAGATCGAGCAGGTTCGCGATCTTGAAGGCATCTGATATGGGCTCTGCTCGATATTGCTCCCCTGAGAGATGGGCAGGGACTGTTAGAGCGCGAGCAGGGAATTGGTGGTGGCCTGACCACTCAAGGAGCTTGTTATCCGTTCCTTTATGCCATGACACTTCTCTGGAGTGCTTCCTGAGCGAGCGTGTTTAGACTTTTCCCCTGCACCTCCGCAGTAATAGCTAATTTCTCGTGGAGTTCAGGCGGTATCCGAAGATTGAATTTACCTGAAAAGCTTCTACGGGGCTCGACTCCTTGCTCCTTGCAGACTTCTAGAAAAACGTCCAATGATTTTTTGAACTCACGGCGAAGCTCAGCCGGACTAGAACCATAGAAGTCCGCTCCTCCAGAAAGCCCAAGAATTTCCCCTCGAAATTGATCTGTTTCCTCGTCGTACTCAATCTTGGCGTTGTAGCCATCCACTTTCATGAGATTCATGGTGGCACTCCGTGTTCTTCAAGCCATTTGCGGATTGAAGCAACAGCACCCTTGTCTGTATGGGGCGATGGGTGGGGTCTGTGGAAGACCCTGACTTCGCCAAACAGAACGACCGCGACTCGGCTGCCCGCCCTCTCACTGACTTCCCCACCAAGCTCCTGAAACAGGGCTTCGATGTCCTCCACGGCAAGGTGCCGCTTACGGGACGGGAGAAGATCAGCTCAAGAGTGCGCTGGTGCTTCCGCTTTATTCCGCCATGGTACCGTCTCTCGGTACCAGATGCGGCTACTTCTCAGCGGTTTGGAGGATGCGGATAACGCTTGCCATCACCTGGCCGCCTCCACTCGATCGTTGACGCCATCGCTGCTGCGCTGGTCTGAGCCGGAGCAGCTGCTGAGCCAGGTGTGCGCCTGGGCGGCCCAGATGTGCGTCACCAGCAACGGCCAGGTCACCTTTCACCAGGCCATCCGCGAACGCTGCGGCCTCCTCCCCCACACCGAGGTCCACTTCGTGGAGGAAGGGGGAAGGGTGTTCCTGGAGAAGCACAACAGCCAACCCAGTCGCGGCGAGATCGAGGTTGGTGATCAGCTCTGATGGTGCAGGTCGACGCCAACGTGATCCTTGAAAGGGTTGAGCAGGATGGGCTCACCGCTGGGCTGGCGCTTGCCTGGGGCCCGCACGGGAGTTGCGCGAAGGGGCGAAAGCCGGTAGCAACATTGCTACACTGCCCCAAGCAGCAACGTTAGCCGTGGCCGTGACCATCTCCAGCCGGGCCTTTAACCAGGATGCGGCCGGAGCCAAACGGGCCGCCAATCAGGGCCCGGTGTTCATCACCGACAGGGGGAAGCCAGCCCATGTGCTGCTCTCGATCGATGCGTATCACCGCCTGCTGGGAAGCAGAGGTTCGATCGCCGACCTGCTGTGCTTTCCAGGCGCGGAGGAGCTGGAACTACCGCTGATCCGACACCCCGAGCCGGCGAGAGCCGCGGACTTGACCTGAAAAGGGCAGCTCCATTTTCATGTATCTGCTCGACACCAATGTCGTTTCTGAGTTGCGCAAGGTGCGCGCTGGCCGGTCCGACCCGGGGGTTGCTGCCTGGGCCGATCAGGTAGAGCCCGGCAGCCTCTTCCTCTCCACGATCACGCTGCACGAACTGGAGCTTGGCGTGCTGTTGATGGAGCGGCGGGATGCCCAGCAGGGCTCCCTGCTGCGGCAGTGGCTGGAACAGGCGGTGCTGCCCGCCTTTAGCGGCAGAATCTTGGTGGTGGATGCCGCCGTGGCCCGTCGCAGCGCGGCCCTCCATGGGCCTGACCCCCAGCCATTTCGGGATGGCCTGATCGCCGCCACCGCGCTGGAACACAACCTGGTGGTGGTGACCCGCAACCTGGCCGATTTCGAGGCCACCGGGGTGAAACTGCTCAACCCCTGGCAGCACCGGTGAGCGGCCGAAGCCGCCCGGTCCAGCCGAAGGCGCCGAGCCCTCGATCGCAACCGCATTGGCGAAGGCCCACTGACCCGGCTCAGCGCTGCAGAAATGGACGCTCTGGAGCAGGCGTTACGGGCCGCCCTGGGTTTGGCGGGCGGCTGATGGCTCCTGTCCTACCGGCAAGATTGCCTCCTGTTCAAGGGCAATCCGCTGTGCCATCCCCTGGTGGCCGCCTTCCTGTTCCCCCTGCAGCCGCTTGATCCCGCCTGGCAGCCGCGAGCGCGAAGACAGCCAACCCCGCACACCCCGGCTCCTGCTGCCCGAGCTGCTCCGCAATGCCCTCGCCAGCCTGGCGATGGGTCCCGATCCCATGAGCCAAGGGATCTGCAGGAGGATGCCTTGACCCAGCCTGGTGGAGCGGTTTGCAGCTCACCCGTCACGCCGCCGATAAACTCGAGACCTATGGGATTGACGGCGCCCGGCTGGAAAGCTGGCGAGCGGCACTGGAACGTGGAGATCCCTTTCTCGATGTCGTCACAGGGTCCCTGGTGCTGGTCATGCACTGGGAGGAGCGACCATGGATCGTGATCCTGAGCAAAGATG
>CAIKWV010000149.1 GCA_903831165.1 uncultured cyanobacterium | reverse complement strand
CTCCTCCTTCGCCGCCGCCAACGCCGGCGGTGCTCCCCAGATGGTCAGCCTCAGCAACAGTGCCAACAACCTGGTGCTCGGCATCGAGGACCAGGCGGTGGCCGGCGGCAACAGCGACATCGACTTCAACGATGTGATTGTGCGCCTCCAGAATGTGGCGGTGCAGCTGTTCTGAGTCGTAGCGATGGAGCCGTCAGCGCTACTGCCATGGTCATGGATCCGTTGCTGCCCTGGCAATCTGCGGCTTCGCTCCCAGATCCGCTGGATTTGTGCTTCACGAGGCTCGGCCAGTACAGCTCAGCGGCAGGCCTCTCCAGCAGGCGGACAGTGGTTGCAACAGCCCTTGGTCCTGCCGTGGCGTGCCTGGCGACTTGCAATGCTGCGATCGTCGTGGCTGTGATCGGTGCTGCGGTGACCGGTGAGACTGTGATCGTCGGGGCTGCCGCGAACGGTCGTTCGCTCGTGGCTCGCTGGGCCCCTGACAACGGATATCTCAGGATGCTCTCGCCGCCGAGCGCCACGGCTGCCCTCAGCCGAGGCAGGCTGATCCCCCATGCCGGAGCCGCTGCTGTTGTCTGAGGCTGAGGAGAGCCTCCGTTTCGTGCCCAGGAGCCCGGGCTTCATCCGCCGCACCCGGCTGGTGAATGGCTTGCTGGGCGGCTGGTCGATCGTGATCGGCACCGGCTCCTGGCTGGAGGGGCACCTGGTGGCGCGGCTGGGGATGGCGACCCGCCAACCGAACCTGCGCGGCTGCGGCATCAATGCCAAGGAGGTCTGGGATCTGGTGCAGCAGGAGTTGCGGCTGGAGCCGAACAAAGCGCCGCTGGTGGTACTCACCGATTCGCTCGCAGCCGACCAGGGGCGCGAGCTGATGCGACGGCTCAGGCAGCGGCAGCAAAGCCTGCAGATTCTGCTGCTGGTGCAGGACGACCAGTGGCTCACGGCCGAGGCCCTGGCCGATTGCCAGGCCCAGGCGATCGTGCATGTGCAGAGCTTCGGCACTGGCACCTTGATCCGGGCGCTGCAGGCCCTGCGGCGGGGGCAGACGTTCCTGGATCCACGGCTGCAGGCGCGGCTGCAGGAGCCAGGGGGAATCGCCCTGAATGGCCGCGAACGGCAGACCCTCGCTGGCCTGGCCCGGGGGCTCACCAACAAGCAGATCGCCCAGGAGAACGAGATTGCGGCGACCACGGTGCGCGACTACGTCAGCAGCCTCTGCCGCAAGCTCGGGGTCCACAACCGCACCCAGGTCGTGAGCCGGGCCATCGCCCTGGGCCTGACACGGGAACGCTGCTGAAACGAGCCAGGGGCACCTGGGCAGCCTCAGACCATCCTGGCGGCGAGAGAAGCCCCCATCCCCTGGCAGAACGGCAGCCAAGAATCAGCGCCGGGCCGAGAGAGCACTGGGGAGACACAAGCCCTGCAGTCAGAGGCTTAAGCGCTCAGGACCCTACAGATGTCGGGCGCTACAGGCAAAGAGCCCTGGCAAAGTGCATTCAGTTCCCGTTAAGCCCCCCAGGGCCGCCCACCATGCCGTATTCCAGCGACATCCAGATCGTCAACGATGCCAACGGCGGCGCCCACGCCTTCCTGGCCGACAACGGCCTGCTGTTCGCCTGCCAGTGGAACGCCCAGGCCCAGCGCTGGGATCGGGGCAAGGTGGTGCCGGGCAGCGAGGGGGCCCGGGGCCTGCAGGCCCTGGTGGTGG
>CAIKWV010000148.1 GCA_903831165.1 uncultured cyanobacterium | reverse complement strand
CTGGTTGCCGCGCAATTTCGGAATGATGCAGAAGGCGCAGCGGTAGTCGCAGCCTTCGGCCACCTTCAGGTAGGCCACCGCCTCGGAGGTGGTGCGGTAGCGGGGCAGGTGTTCGTCGCCCACGAAGGTGGGCTCGGCGCTGACCCGGTTCACCCGCTCGCCGGCCTCCACCCGTTGCAGCACCTCAACGATGTGCTGGTAGTCGCCGGTGCCGACGATCGCCTTCGCTTCCGGCAGGGATTCGAGCAGCTCCTGCTGGAAGTGCTGGGCCAGGCAGCCGGCGATGATCAGTTCCTTCCCCTGTTCCGCCAGTTCCACCAGGGTGCGCACCGACTCCTCGCGGGCGTCCTGGATGAAGCTGCAGGTGTTGACCACCACCACCGACGCCTCCCGTTCATCGGCGCTGACGCCGTAGCCCGCCTCAGCCAGCAGGCCGAGCATGTGCTCGGTGTCCACCCGGTTCTTTTCGCAGCCCAGATGGGCAAAGGCGATGGTGGGCAATCCCATGGAGCGCAGTCGGAGCCAGAGGCCCACCCTATGCAATCTGGGGCGAAGCGCCGTCGTGGCTGCGAGAATCCTGCCAGTCCTGCCCGTGCCTGTGACCTCCACCCGTCTGGCCGATCGCCTTAACACCCGTCGTCGCAGTGAGCCTGGCCGCCGCTGGGTGCGGATCGTGATGGCCGTGCTGGCCACGATCGGTGCCCTCGATACGGGCTCGATCACCCTCAAGCGCTGGGGCCTGCTGGGTCCCTTGCTCTGCCCCGGTGGCGGCGGTGACTGCGACAAGGTTCTCAACAGTGTCTGGGGTTCGCTGTTCGGCCAGCCCCTGTCCCTGTTCGGCTGCCTGGCCTATCTGGCCGTGCTGCTGCTGGCCCTGGTGCCGCTGGTGTTCAAGGGCGAGAGCGGCAGCAGCTTGAACGAGCGCAGCTGGTGGGGGCTGTTTCTGGTCAGCACGGGCATGGCGGTGTTCAGCCTGCTGCTGATGGGCCTGATGCTCTTCCGCATCCACGCCTTCTGCCCGTTCTGCGTGCTCTCGGCAGTTCTGAGCCTGTCGCTGCTGGTGCTCAGCTTGATCGGCCATGAATGGAATGACCGGGGGCAGTTGATCTTTCGGGGTGTGATGGTGGCCCTGCTGGTCACCGTCCTGGGCCTGGGCTGGTCCACGGCCGTGGGCCGGCCGGTGCAGTCTGTCGGCAAAGGGATGCCGATTCCGGTGACGACCGCCAGCACCCCGGCGACCCTGGCCCTGGCTGAGTACCTCACCAAGGTGGGAGCCAAGATGTACACGGCTTACTGGTGCCCTCACTGCCACGAACAGAAGGAGCTGTTCGGCAAGCAGGCCACCGAGAAGCTCACGATCATCGAGTGCGCTCCGGATGGTCACAACAGCCAGACGGCGCTGTGCAATTCCAAGAAGATCGAGGGTTACCCGTCCTGGGAGATCAACGGCAAGATCGATTCCGGCGTCAAGCCTTTGGCCAAGCTGGCGGAGATGAGCGGTTACAAGGGGGGCTGACCGTCCGCGGTCGGATCCGTTCCAGGGCGCTGAATCGGAGGTGGGCGGCTGCGCTGCCCCCAGAGACCTCGGAGGCGAGCGGCCCGGACCGCAGCACCGGCCTCCGGTGCCAGTCCCCCGCTGGCTGAGACCCCCGTGTGATTGAGGCGCCTGGGCCCTGGGGCCAGGGCCGGGCGTCGATTGCACGCTTCGCCCCGACCTGCATGCCCGGGGGGCTGCGGCGATCGATCGCGGACCTCCAGCCGTCGGATCGATGGTTAAATCCTGGACCGCGCCTGCTGCCGGAGAGCCCGCCGCCGTGGCGCTGGCTTTCCCACCCCGATGGCGTCCCTCCATGGGCTCCTGCGGGTAGCCCCGTCCATCGGTATGGGCTGCTTGCTCAGGCGATCCCGCCGTTGCCGCCACAACCGCGGCCCGCACCAACCGCTCCACCGGGCTCGGTTCCCAGGCTTGCGCCGTTCCAGATCCACTGGGCGCTGGTGCGAGGGGCGAACGACACCATCCCGCAAGCCATTCACCAGCTATTCCAAGGCACCACGCCGGCTTCAGCCGGGTTTCTGCTGGGCTTGATCGGAGACCGCCGCCGTCTGCGGCCGGGCGCCACGGCGCTGCACGGTATGCCGCCGCCAGTAGGAGGCGCTGGCTGGCGCATCGGTGCGGAAGTGGCCGCCGCGACTCTCGGTGCGGAACAGGGCGGCCTCCATCAGCAGCCTGGCGAGGACCAGACGCTGATGCAGGTTCTGCTGGCCCAGCAGGGACTGGCGCTGGGAGGGGGTCAGCTCCAGGTTCTGGCCTGGTTCCAGGTCATGGCAGGCCCGGAGCAGGGCGCTGTGGCGGTGCTCGGCCAGACGCACGCTCACCTCGGCCAGGGCCGGAGCGAGGTGGCTGGCCTGACGTTCCACCCCGGCCACGGTCCAGCACAGCTGGCGCAGCTGGGCGATGGCCTGGCTTGGATCCAGCAGCGCCCCACCGCTGGGGTCACTCCAGCCTCGATCGGGCCCCTCCGGGGCCTGGGGCGGCAGCGGTTGCAGTTGGATCGCAGCCAGTTGCCGGGCGAACACCAGGCATTCCATCAGCGAGTTGCTGGCCAGCCGATTGGCGCCATGGACGCCGGTGCAGGCCACCTCGCCCACGGCGTAGAGCCCCGGCAGGCTGGTGGCAGCCCCCAGATCGGTGGCGATGCCGCCCATCCAGTAGTGGGCCGCCGGCGCCACAGGGATCGGTTGCTCCGTCGGCTCCAGTCCCAAGTTGCGGCAGCGCCCCAGAATCGTCGGGAATTGGCGCTCCAGGCGTTCGCGTCCGACCGGCCGCAGGTCTAGCCAGAGGTGATCGACCGCCTGGGCCTGCATGCAGCGGGCCAGGGCCCGACTCACCTTGTCGCGGGGGGCGAGATCGCCGCCCGACAGATCGGCCACCGGGCTGCGGCCGGCGCTGTCCCGCAGCCGCGCCCCCTCGCCCCGCACCGCCTCCGAGATTAGAAAGTGGGGTGCCCCCGGCAGCATCAGGGCGGTGGGATGGAATTGCACGAATTCCAGGTCCCGCACCTCCGCCCCGGCACTCCAGGCCATGGCCACGCCATCGCCGGTGGCCTGGGTGGGGTTGGTGGTGTGGGCGAACAGATGGCCGCCGCCCCCACTGGCCAGCACCACCGCGCCGCAGCGCAGCCAGCGCACGCGGCTGCCATCGAGCACCTGCAGTCCGACGCAGCGACCGGCTTCCATCCACAGCTGCAAGGCCTGCATCCCCTTGCGCTGCACCAGAGCGGGTCGCCGCAGCACCTCCCGTTCCAGGGCGTCCACCAGGGCGCCGCCGGTGCGGTCCTGGGCGTGCAGCACGCGGCGATGACTGTGGGCCGCCTCCAGGGTGGTGCTCAGCTCCTGACCCTGGCGATCAAAATCCATGCCCAGCCGCAGTAGTTCCTCCACGCAGGCCGGCGCCTGGCGCACCAGCATCTCCACGGCCTCCCGATCGCAGAGGCCCGCTCCGGCTTTCAGGGTGTCCTCAATGTGGCTCTGAAAGCTGTCCTCGCGGCCGGTCACCGCGGCGATGCCGCCCTGGGCCCAGCGGCTGGCGGAGGGCGGACCACTTTCTTTGCTGAGCAGCAGCACCCTCAGGTCCCGGGGCAGGGCCAGGCAGGTCATCAGGCCGGCGGCACCGCTGCCCACGACGACCACATCCCACTGGCCTGGCAGGGGCGCCGCTGGGGATGCGGCATCCGGGGCCGCCAGGACTGGTGCCGATGCCATCGCCTGTCCGCTGGGCTGATGAGCCTATGGGACATGGGTGATCGTCAACACATGAAAAAGCCGCCGGAGATACCGGCGGCCTGACCCTGGAAATGGGCGACCGGGATGCTGGGGGACCCAGGGATGCCGGAGCCTCAGCGGTACTGGCCGTCGTTGATCCGATCAAAGCCCTCGTTCAGGGCGATCGAAGGGGCGGTGACGGTGAAGTTCTCCTTGTACTTGTCGAACAGCTCCTTCTGGCGGTCGGTCAGGTCCAGGTTGAGCACGTCATCGACGCTGGTGTAGGGACCGCCCAGCACGATCTTTCCGGCCAGGGTTGGGTACATGCCGGGATACTGCTGGAAGCGGCGCACCGAGCAGTTGTTGAGATCAACCTTGCCGGCCCGCTCGGCGATTTTGTCGTCAGCGCTGTTGCGGCGCTGGTCGGCGAGGGCGGGAGCCGGCAGCACCAGGCTCACGAGCAGACCGGCCATCACCACACCACTCATGATCCAGGCAAACAGCCGCTTCATCACGTCACTCCGTCGGAGAGAGAACTTTGGGGTGGAGGAAACGACGCCTTGATGGTCGGCGGGCGTTCCCGGTGGAGGCTTGCCGGTCGAAGACCAGCAAATCCGAGCCAACGTTACAGAAGCCTGCCCGCTTGATCCTGGACGGTTCCCCGGCTTTTGCAGATCTTCAGAACAGCCTGGCGCTGAAGCGCCGATCAGATCAGACCGCTGAGGCTTGGGGCCAGCAGGGCTGCGGCCAAAAACAGGCCATCCACCGCCAGGGTGGTGGCAAGAGCGGCAGCACTCACCCGCCAGAGCCCGCCCCGCTGCCACAGCTTCAGACAGGTCAGGCCGAGCATGGTGGCTGCCAGAGCGATCGTCAGCAGGGGCAGCGGCTGCATCACCATCTGGGCGGCCTGTTGCAGCAGGGGGCCGGCCTGCTCAAGAGGCGCCCCGACCACCTGGGGCCACAGAGGCATCACGCCCGTAAGGGCCATCACTCCATCGGTGGCAGCGGTGCCGAGCAGGGAAGCCAGATAAAAAGCACCGGCCAGGCGCCAGCGGCTGCCCAGACCAGCCAGGGCGAGGGGCAGGGCGAAGGCCTCAATCGGCAGATGCCAGATCGGGTGCAGCCGGCACCAGCCCCAGAACAGGCAGCCAGCCAGCCAGCTGCCGCTGAAACCCACCAGCAGCACGCCCAGTTGTGACCAGGTTTGGCGCCGATGGCGCTCCAGCAGGATCCCGAGCGCCAGCAGTGGGGCCGTGAACAGCACGGCGCTGGCGGGGGCGATGCGCACCCAGGGGGCCTGCAGAAACACCGGCACCGTCACCAGCAAGGCCGCCGCCATGATCAGCAACCAGTCGCTGGTGGCTGTGGCCAGGACCGTCCTGATTTCGGTGCCAGCGGGCCTGGCCACCGGGAGGGGGGGCAGGGGTAAGGCCGCTGGCGGCGCGAAGGCGGTGCTGGAGGACAGGCTGGGGGAGTACCGGATCACCCGATGTGAAGAAAGATGGCCAACCTTAATGGCCCCGACCCCTGGTCCTGTGGCTGTCGCCGCCATAGGGTTTGGGTCATTCGGGCCTAGGAGGCATGCCGTTCTTCGCCACCACCGGCGCTCTGTCCCTGGCCCAGGCCTGCTGGCATGCCGTCGTGCTCGGCATCGTTCAGGGTCTGACGGAATTCCTGCCGATCAGCAGCACGGCCCATCTCAAGGTGGTGCCGGTGCTGCTGGGCTGGGGAGACCCGGGGGTGGCCTTCACCGCCGTGATTCAGCTCGGTAGCATCGCCGCCGTGCTGGCCTACTTCCGCCACGATCTGATTGAGGTGGCTCAAGGGGTCACCCGGGCCTTCCGGCACGGTCAGTGGCGCGATCCCTCGGCCCGGCTCGGGGTGGCGATCGCCCTGGGCACGGTCCCGATCGTGCTGGCCGGTCTGGCCCTCAAGCACTTCGTGCCCGACTACGAACACTCCAGCCTGCGCAGCCTCACCTCGATCGCCATCGTCTCGATCGTGATGGCCCTGTTGCTGGCCGCGGCCGAATGGATCGGCTCCCGCCGGCGCCGGCTCCAGCAGGTCACTCCGCGCGATGGGCTGCTGGTGGGACTGGCCCAGGCCCTGGCCCTGGTGCCGGGGGTGTCCCGCTCCGGCAGCACACTCACAGCCTCGCTGTTCGATGGTTGGCAGCGGGCGGATGCGGCCCGCTTTTCCTTCCTGCTCGGCATCCCCGCCATCACCCTGGCCGGCCTGGTGGAAGTCAAGGACGCGATTGCGATGCCCGCCAACGGCGGCCTGATTCCGATGCTGGTCGGCGTGTTGACGGCCGGTGTCGTCTCCTGGATGGCGATCGCCTGGTTGCTGCGCTTTCTGCAGCGCCACAGCACCTGGGTGTTCGTGGTCTATCGCCTGTTGTTCGGCCTGGTGTTGCTGTTGTTCTTCCGCCAGCTCGATGGCGTGGCCCCTTGAGTCACTCCGGCAACCCGGGCGACAGAGTGGAGGCTGGAATCCTGTGAGCCAACCCCGCCGTGTGGAATGAGCCCTCCGCCGCCCTTGCCGCAGGGCCGAGCCAGGCACGGCAGCCCCAGCCGGCGGTGGTGGCCACGGTGGCCGCCGGCTCGATCGCCGAGGAGCTGGGGTTCCAGCCCGGAGATCGGCTGCTGAGCCTCAACGGCATTCGCCCCCGCGACCTGATCGATTTTCAGGTGCTGCAGAGCGAGGAGGACCTGGTGCTTGAGGTGCTGGATCCCGATGGCAGCCAGCATCGGGTCGAGCTGGAGAAGGACTGGGATGAGACCCTGGGCCTGGGCTTCACCGAGGCCCTGTTCGATGGCCTGCGGCAGTGCAACAACCAGTGCCCGTTCTGCTTCATCGATCAGCAGCCTCCGGGGCATCGCCGCAGTCTCTATCTCAAGGACGATGACTACCGCCTGAGCTTTCTTTACGGCTCTTACCTCACCCTGACCAATCTCACCGCCGCCGACTGGCAGCGAATCGAGGAGCAGCGGCTCTCGCCGCTGTTTGTCTCGGTGCACGCCACCGAGCCGGAGCTGCGCAGCCGGCTGCTGGGCAATCCACGGGCGGGCCTGATCCTGGAGCAGCTCCAGTGGTTCGCTGAGCGGCGCCTGCAGATCCATGCCCAGGTGGTGGTCTGTCCGGGTTTCAACGATGGCCCCGCCCTGGAGCGCACCCTCACCGATCTGGCGGGCTTTGGTCACGGCGATTGGCCGGCGGTGCTCTCGGCGGCGGTGGTGCCGGTGGGGCTCACCCGCTTCCGGCCGGCCGGCGACCGCCTGCAACCGGTCGATCCGGCGGTGGCCCGGGCCGTGATCGCCCAGGTGGAGCCCCTGCAGGCCGGATTTCAGCGGGACCTGGGCAGCCGTTTTGCCTGGCTGTCTGACGAGTGGTATCTGATGGCCGGCATGCCCCTGCCGCCACGGGACGACTACGAGGATCTGCCCCAGCGCGAGAACGGTGTCGGCAGCATCCGGGCTTTTCTGGAGGAACTAGAGGCGGCCACCCGCGCCTTGCCCGCCGCCATCGCCAGGCCGCGGCGCTGCAGCTGGGTGGTGGGGCGCATCGTGGCCCAGGCCCTGCAGCCGGTGGTGGACCGGCTCAATCGGGTCGAGGGGGTGGAGCTGCTGCTGATCGGCCTGCCGAGTCCCTACTGGGGCCAGGACCAGGTGGTCACGGGGTTGCTGACCGGTTCTGATCTGCTGGAGGGTCTGGCCGGCAGGGATCTGGGTGATCAACTGCTGCTGCCGAGGGTGATGCTGCGCGAGGGGGCTGAGGTGTTCCTCGACGATCTCAGCCTTGAGGACGTGCGGGCGGCTCTGCCCGTGCCGGTTCAGGTGCTGGGGGGTGCGGACGATCTGGTGGCCATGTGTCTCGGCAGCCGGGGTGAGGATGCCTAAGCTCAGGCGCATTGTCTTGGTCTGGATGTGAGGCGTCACCATCTCCTGCTTGTGGCCCTGATGGTGTCTCCACTGGCCACGCCCCTTCTGCAGCAGGACGCCAGGGCCCAGTCCCAGTCTGTTCCCGTTGTGCCCGCTGCTTCCGTCAGTGCGCCGGCTGCGCCCCAGGATCCTTCACCCCAGAAGCTGCCCCTGGCGACGCAGCTCAAGGGGAATCGGCCCAAGTCCAATCCCAATGTGTTGCCGCCGGCCGCCACGGTGCTGCCGCCCGACCTCCAGCTGCTGAGGGCCCCCCTGCCCCTGGCCCTGCCCAACAAGCCGTCCCAGGTCAGCATTCGCGAACTTCGGCCCCTCAGCCTGGTCGACAGCCTGACCCTGGTTGAGGTCAACAATCCCAACCTCAAGGCCCTGGCCATTCAGGTCCAGGAGGCCCAGTCGGCCCTGCGATCCAAGATCGCGCTCTGGTATCCGCAGCTCAATCTGCGGGCCGGATCCTTCCCGACTTACTCGGGAGCCCAGCAGTACAGCAACGGCCTCACGGGCACCGGCCAGGAACGTGGTATCACCGAGTCGAGCATCTGGCGGATGCAGGCGGATCTGGAGGCCAGCTGGGCGTTGATCAACCCATCCCGCACTCCCCAGATCGCCGCCGCCCGTGACCAGTTTGAGCAGGCCAAGAACAAATATCTGATCGGTCTACGCGATCTGCGACTGCAGGTCTCCCAGGTCTATTTCGATCTGCAGCAGTCCGATGAGCAGGTTCGTATCGGCCAGGAGTCGGTGCGCTCCTCCCAGGTGAGCCTGCGGGATGCCAGGGCCCGGTTCCAGGCGGGTGTGGCCACCAAGCTTGAGGTGCTGCAGGCTGAAACCCAGCTGGCCCGAGACCAGCAGCTGCTCACCAATTCGCTCTCGGCCCAGTCGATCGCCCGGCGTTCCCTGGCTTCCTTGCTCTCCCTGCCCCAGGACGTGACCCCCACGGCCAAGGATCCATCCCGGGTGGTGGGCACCTGGCTGCCGACGTTGCAGGAAAGCATCGTGGCGGCCTACGCCTTCCGTGAGGAGCTCGATCAGATCATCCTCGACATCTCCGTGGCCAACAGCAACGCCAATGCGGAGCTGGCCCAGATTCAGCCTTTGCTCAATATCGTCAATACCCTCAGCGGCGGCCGCACCGCTGGTTATGAGTTCATCCTCCCGAGCCAGGCCGTACCCAATCAGCTGAGCTGGAGTGTCGACAACACCGTCGGGCTCAATGTCCGCTGGAACCTGTTTGACGGTGGTCAGGCCAAGGCCCTCTACCGCCGCCAGAAACAGGTTGCCGAGGAAAACCGTTACCGCTTTGCCGATCGCCGCGACACGATCCGGGAGGAGGTCGAAAAGAGCTTCTACGAACTTGAGGCCAACAACCGCAACATCACCACCACCTCGCGTGAGGTGCTCTCCGCCCGCGAATCCCTGCGGCTGGCTCGCCTGCGCTTCCAAGCCGGCGTCACCACGCAGCGGGAGGTGGTGGACACCCAGCGTGACCTGACCCAGGCGGAGGTGCGCTACTCCAACGCCATCGCTGATTACAACAAGCGGCTGGCTGAGTTGCAGCGCCGTACCGGCCTCGATCAGATCTCGACCTGTCCGGCCCCCAGTCTTCCGGCCCAGAAGCCGGTGGCGGTCGGAGCCAGCGAGGTTCCGGTTGAAGTCCAGCCCCTGGTGCCGGCCTGCCAGGCCAAGTTCCGTCCCACCAGCAGCGCTGTCCCCTCGCTCGCTCCCTGAGCCCCCTGCCCGTGCCCAGCCGTCCGGGTCTCTCGGTTCCCACCTGCCTCCGATTGGGGTTGTTTCAGGCTTGCCTGGGTGCACTCGCCGTCATTTTTGCCGGCCTGCTCAATCGGGTGATGCTGTCGGAGCTGGCCTTCCCGGGGCTGCTGGTGGGTGGAGCCCTGGCTTTTGAGCAATTCGTGGCCCCGGCCCGGGTCCTGTTCGGCCAGGTCTCCGATGCCCACCCGATCGCATCGCGGCACCGGGTTCCTTATGTGCTGATCGGCACGGCGCTGTTCTGCCTGCTGGCGGTCGCCTCCATCCCCTTGATCTTCCACGTCGGGCGCCTGCTGGCGGCGGGCGAACAGCCCGTGCTCGCCTTCGGCATCGCCGCGCTCTGTGGCCTGTTCGCGCTCTATGGCCTGGCGATCTCCCTGGCCACCACGCCTTACCTGGCCCTGGTGATCGACCGGACCGAGGAGTCCGAGCGCCCCAGGGCGGTGGGCATCATCTGGTGCATGCTCACCGTGGGCATCGTCATCGGTGCCATCGCCATCAGTGTCAGCCTGCGCTCCCTCGATGGAGTGGTGGATCCTGAGATTCTGGAGCCGACCTTGCAAAAATTCATGGCGATCGTCGCCACCCTGGTGATGGGACTGACCCTGATCGCCACCTGGGGCATGGAAACCCCGGGCAAGCCCGGTGCCAGCCAGGCCAGCCGCGACGATGCGGTCACCCTGGCCCAGTCCTGGGCCCTGATCACCTCCAGCCGCCAGGTGCTGGTGTTTTTCAGCTTCCTGGTGTTGTTCACCCTGGGCCTGTTCCTGCAGGACCCGGTACTGGAAAGCTATGCGGCCCAGGTGTTCGCCATGCCGATTGCCGCAACCACCCAGCTCAACGCTTTCTGGGGCATGGGCACCCTGCTGGGTCTGTTGTTGGCGGGGCTCTGGGTCGTGCCCAGGTTGGGAAAGCTGTCGACAGCGCGCCTGGGCTGTCGGTTGATCGTGGCTTCCCTGATCCTGCTGCTGCTCTGTGGCCTGGCCCCCAATGTGACCGTGCTCAAGCTGGTGATGTTCGCTTTCGGCCTGGCCGCCGGCATCGCCACCAACAGCACCCTCTGTCTGATGCTTGATCTCACCTTGCCTCAGGCGGCCGGTACCTTTGTCGGCGTCTGGGGTCTGGCCCAGGCCATCTCGCGGGCCCTCGGCAAGCTCTGCGGCGGCGCTCTCTACGATCTGGGCCGCTGGCTGCACCTCGGCGACGGCGTTTATTCCCCGTTCGCGCTTGTGCTGGCGGTGGAAACCCTGGTGGCCGTCCTGGCCCTGGTGCTGCTCAACCGGGTCAACGTCCACCAGTTCAGGGAGGATACGGGCCGCAGCCTGACCAAGGTTCTGGCCATGGAACTCGGATGACCCTTACCACCCCCGCCCTGGATCCGGCGCTTTCCACACTGATCGACCGTGTTGCCGAGCGGCAGCGGGCCGATTTCGGTCACATGGTGTCGGACACCAAGGACGATGGCTCCTTGATCACCGCCTGTGATCGCTGGAGTGATGCCACGTTGGTCAGGGGACTGGCCGACCTGTTCCCCGGAGAGGGGGTGCTCAGCGAGGAGGGACAGAAGCAGGTTCCTGGCAGTTCGGCCTACTGGGTCGTCGATCCCCTTGATGGCACCACCAATTTCGCCGCGGGCATTCCTTACTGGGCCATCTCAATGGCCCGCTTTGAAGGCGGCGTTCCCGTTCTGGCCATTCTCGACGTGCCTCCGTTGCGGCAGCGCATCGTGGCGATCCGAGGCGGTGGTGCCTGGCGCAATGGCAAGCCGTTGCAGCCGCCTTCAAGTCAGGCCCACAGTGCAGGCTGCGCGTCCCTCTGCAGCCGTTCGATCGGTGTTCTGCAGAAACTGCCGGATCGCCGCTTCCCGGGCAAGATTCGCCTGCTGGGGGTGGCGAGTCTGAATCTGGTGAGTGTGGCCATGGGGCAGACCATCGCCGCCCTGGAGGCCACCCCCAAGATCTGGGATCTGGCGGCTGCCTGGTTGGTGCTCTCCGAGCTGGACTGTCCCGTGCGCTGGCTGCTGCGACAGCCGGGGGGCATCGCTGCCGGCACCGATCTCTCCCACACCGATTTCCCGGTGCTGGTCGCCGACCGATCCCAGACCCTGGAACGGTTCATGCCCTGGGCTGATGCATTGCTGACCTAGCTGCCGGCGGCGTCACCAGGGATAGTTGCCAATCGAAACGAGTTGAGGTTGGCCTGGAACTGGCGCTGGTGCGGGTCTCGCTCCAGCTCGCCGGACGGCCCCAGGCGCCGCGTGGATTCCAGGCGCTGTCCGTTGAGCGGATCGTCCAAGAAGAACGAGCGGTAGGGAGGCAGGTCGATCAGTTCTCCCACCAACACCCCGGTGTTGAGCAGGGTCAGGCCGCTGTTCCAGGGCTTCGAGAGAGTCGCAGCGAAGGGCGAAATGGACGGTGCCAGCCGGTATGCCCAGGCCCCGGATGCTGCCCGTGTCGTAGTCGGACGGCACACCCGGCACGTCGATCCACTGCATGAAGGCCAGGCAGCAGCCTCCGCCGCAGTCGAAGCAGGCGTGCTCAATCTGTACCCCTCCTCCAGCAGGATCCATTCGTGGATCAGCAGCGCAAAGCCCAGCTGCCCTCCATAAAACGCTGTTGTGGCCTCCAGGTCGTGGCTGCCGAAGCTGAGCTGATCAATGGTCATCGCGGCTTGAGCGGCAGAGCACCGTTCGACATTTCGCTTTGTTACGCAGCCGAGTCAGCCCAGTCCTGGCCGTTGGCTTCGCCCTCTGATGCCAGCGGCAGCGGCCGCTCCTCTCCAGGGAAAGATCCCCATGGCAGCTCATACGCCGGGAAAGGTGGTAAGCTTTTGGACTGCGCGGGAAACCGAGCAGCGGTCCTGAAGACCGGAAGTGAAGCGAGAGGCGCGCGAGCGCCGCGAGATCTGAACTTCTGGAAGGGACCGAAGGGTGAGCTGCTAGGTTCACCAAGTTCCAACCGCAACGGCGCG
>CAIKWV010000147.1 GCA_903831165.1 uncultured cyanobacterium | reverse complement strand
TGTGACAGTGGCTGTCCACCAACGGGGGCCGCTGCCGGCTGTCCGGGGGCGGGGTCGGCTGGCTCAGGCTCGCGGAGGAAGGGGCCGGAGCGCTGGTGGGCGGGGACGTCAAGGAAAGGAGGATGCGTGGGTGAGGAGTGCCGGGGGTGGATCCCGGTGATCGCTGCGGGCGCCGGGTTCGCTGCCGTCGGCTGTGGAGCAGGGATGAAGGCGACGCCGATCGAAGCTGTCGCCAGTGCCACAGTGCACCCCCATTGTGACGAATCCGCCCGGCAGCAGGGCCCGGGGCCGGTTGGCGCGGCTTTGGATCAGGGGCTGCCGTACGCCAAGGTGCCGCAAACAGGCTGGCTCCAGCGGCGGGCCATGCGTTGTCACCCAATTCCACCGTTCCGCGGCGTCCAAGCAGCGGCTGAAAAAACCTCCGAAGACCTGACAAGCTTTCTGTCAGGCGCGTCAGCAGCGGATACATACCGGCTTGTCGGTTGCCGAAGCGCTGCTCAGACGCCGCCGAGATAGGTTTTTGAGCGGACTCCTCAGCCACTGATCGTCCTGACGATGCGGGTGCCGATCATGCCGGCGCTGAGCTGGCCGGCGCTGACTGGGCGTCATGGCAGGGCTTGAATGCACAGCCCGATCGAGGCCCGGCCGTGTCTGACCCAGCTGCCTGGGGCGGACGGCCTACCGGCAGATCAGGGAGTGGCCTGTGCCGTCAAGACTGGGCCGGTCCGGTGCTGAATCTGCTGCTTCAAGGCCTGTTGTGCTTGCCCTCACTTGATGGACCCGATGACTCCCCGGAGCCCAGCTCATGGACATGACCTGCCTTGATCGGGCGGGGCTGAACAAGCTCCGCGCTCCTCGATCGGTCGTCGCCGAACTTGATGGCCCATCCAGTACCCGCATGCGAGTGGCGCCTGAGACAGCCGCGGGGCGTCGCCGCTGCCTGTCATTTCCTGAGACCGGGTTCCGGAGCCAGCGGACCATCGCAGCCGGGCTCAAGCTCAGGTGTGCAAAACCGTTCTGGCCCGGGCAGACCTGGCTCGCAGTCCTACCGGGTCCGATCAATCCCCTACAGGGCCTGTCTGAATCCACTCTCAAGCGCCGATCAGCGCCTCAAAGCCAGGGAAAGCCTGACAGCCCTACCAGTCGCTGGGGAGAAGACCAGGCTCGAGAAGGCTCGCGCCTGTCTGGACCCGGGTCGGTCCTGTCCGAAACAACAATTCCATCAGGCCAGGTGAGCCCATTCCTCTGAGCTTCAGGCGACCGGGTTTGTGAGCCTGAGGGTCAGGCCTGGGCGGCGGCGCCGGGTTCCAGCACCTTCTTGACGGCCACGGACAGGCGGGACTTCTGGTTGGCGCCCGTGTTGCGATGCAGCACACCCACCTTGACGGCCTTGTCGATCTTGCTGAAGGCGGCGCTCATGGTGGTCTCCACCGCGGCCTTGGCGTCGCTGCCCGGCTCCTGGCCGTAGGCGGTGCAGGCGGTCAGACAACGCTTCATCAGCGTGCGCAGGGCGGACTTGTAGGAACGGTTCCGCAGACGGTTGCGCTCGGCGATTTCGATGCGCTTCTTCGACGACTTGTTATTTGCCACAGGTGCTGGCGCTGACTCGACAAAAAGAGATCGTACCGCGTGGCCGCGACCGTCCCTGTGTCGCCGGGTCCTAGCTTCGGATTCCCCAGCTCCCAGTTCCCGTGTGCGCCTCCAGTCCCGCGGCCAGCCACCGGGCTGCCACCGGTTCCGCTTCCCCCGTGCCGGTGATCGAACTGCTGCGGGATCCGGCCCAGGCCAGCGCCCGCCTGGAGGCGATCGCCGGACGCACCGGCGGCGCCCGCCTGCTGCAGGAAGAACAACGGGTGGCCGCGATCCTCGAGCAGGTGCGCTGCGATGGCGATGCAGCTCTGCTGGAGCTGAGCGAGCGCTTCGATGGGGTGCGGCCCGATCCCCTGAGGGTGCCCGAGGACCAGCTGCGTCAGGCCTGGCAGAGCACGGCCCCATCTCTGCAGGCAGCGCTGCAGCTCGCCCATGACCGCATCCTGGCCTTTCACCGCCAGCAGCGCCCGGTCGATCTGGCCATCACCGGTCCCTATGGCGAACGACTGGGGCGCCGCTGGCGGCCGGTCGAGCGCGCCGGCCTCTACGTGCCCGGCGGCCGGGCGGCCTACCCGAGCACCGTCCTGATGAATGCCGTGCCGGCGACCGTGGCCGGGGTGGAGCGGCTGGTGATGGTCACCCCGCCTGGCCCTGGGGGGATGCCCAATCCGATCGTGCTGGCGGCCGCCCACCTGGCCGGGGTGCGCGAGGTGTATCAGGTCGGCGGTGCCCAGGCGATCGCGGCCCTGGCCTTCGGCACCGAATCGATCCCCCGGGTCGATGTGATCAGCGGCCCGGGCAACCTCTGGGTGACCCTGGCCAAAAAGGCCGTCTACGGCAGGGTCGGCATCGACTCCCTGGCGGGTCCCAGCGAGGTGCTGGTGATCGCCGACCACAGCGCCCGGGCCGACCAGGTGGCCGCTGACCTGATGGCCCAGGCCGAACACGACCCCCTGGCGGCGGCGATTCTGATCACCACCGATGAGGCCCTGGCCGCCGCCGTACCGGCAGCGATCGCGGCCCAGCTGGAGCACCATCCCCGCGCGGCCATCACCCGTCAGGCGCTTGAGGATTGGGGCCTGATCGTGGTCTGCGACGACCTGGCCACGGCCGCCGGCCTCAGCGACCGCTTCGCGCCCGAGCACCTGGAGCTGCTGGTGGAAGACCCCGAGCCGCTGGCCGAGCGCATCCGCCATGCCGGGGCGATCTTCCTGGGCCCCTGGAGCCCGGAGGCGGTCGGCGACTATCTGGCCGGACCGAACCACACCCTGCCCACCAGCGGTACGGCTCGCTTCGCCGGCGCCCTCAGCGTCGAGACCTTCCTGCGTCACACCAGCCTGATCCGCTTCAACCAGGCGGCCCTGGAGGCCACCGGCCCGGCGGTGGTGGAACTGGCCGAGAGCGAGGGGCTGCACAGTCATGCCGAATCGGTGCGGAGGCGGCTGGGCTGAGCAACGGCACCGGCAGGGGCCCTCCCGGTTGTTTGCCAGGCCCACCGGCAGTTCCCAGCCCTCCAGCTTTGGCCAGCCCACCCGGACTGTGCTGCGTTGGCTAGGGGCGGGGAGGGCGGCCGTCCAGGTGGGTGTTGGGTCGTGTCCCATCAGCAGCGGGCCAACGGCGCCGCCCTTGCTCAGCACACCCCCCGCTGACATCTCAACAACCTGTCCCGGCCCTGTTGAAATCCTCTGGCCTCCGGGGAGTCCAGTGTTGCTTGAGCTTTGGTCTGGACGGTCGACCGCGGCTCCGATCAGCCCAGGCGTTCAGCAACCGGCTACTCGGGGGCTGAGGGCCGGTGAAACGGCTGCAGCAGCAGCTCTTCAAGGCGATCAAGCAGCACCCTGAGCAGCGTCCGCTGGGAAGGACGGCCATAGGGGTCGTAACCGGCGGGGCGCAGGGCAGCCACCGTCAGCGGATCCACCGCCGCCAGGGAGAGTTGCCGCTGGTCCGCCAGGGCGATGGCCGTCGCCAGGCCCTGACCGACGGAAATGTTCAGTTCAATGATGCGGCCGGCTCCCTCGCCGAGGCCGCCGTAGCCCGCGGCTGGACCGAGAACGGCCAGGTTGCCTACCTCCCTGGGCAACGTGTGGCGATAGCCGAAGTTGAAGGTGGGCCGGGCCGGCGTCACGAAGCGCGAGAGACCGCCGCGGAAGTCGAGGGGATAGGTGAAGGTGCCGATCGCCTGGTCTGCCGGCACACCGCCCCTGGCCATCAGCGCCGCGCTGAGGGGTTGCAGGGGATGGGCGATCTCATCGGCGGAGCGCACATACAGCTCGGGCATCCACACGACCCGACGGGCGCCGAGGCGTTGGAAGAAGCGCGTCACGGCGATCGCTGAGGTCTGCATCCAGGGCAGGGGCCGGGCCTGATCCGCCAGGACGCGCCGGTTCTGGACGGCATCGTTGTGGAAGATCAGCGCGTTGAAGCTCAACCGCCCAGGCAGGATCGCGATATTGGCCGGATCCAGCCGCACGCTCCAGTTCGGCGAGCGGGGCTGGATGCCGCTCTGGCCGTGGAAGGCGATCGCAAAGACCGGGCTCTGCTGGTCGGCGCTGACCACCGTGGCCCCGTAGGCCAGCAGGGGCCGGCCGAGGGGATCGAGCAGATCCGCCAG
>CAIKWV010000146.1 GCA_903831165.1 uncultured cyanobacterium | reverse complement strand
TCCCGGCGATGTGCCCCACGCCCTCGATCTGCTCGACGCCAGCTACGCCACCCCGGCCGCCGCCGCCGCCCGGGCCCGGCTCCTGGCCGATCCAGCGATCGCGCCCCTGATCGCCGAGCGCTACTGGGGCTCCTGGCCCGATCTGGCCAGCCTGGCGGCCCTGCCGGCGGGCAGCCTCGGCCACGCCTACGGCCACCTGCTGGCGGACCAGGGCCTCGCACCGCTGCCGCCCCCCCAGCTGCCGCCCGGGGCCGATGGCGACACCACCTACCTGCAACGGCGCATCCGCCACTGCCATGACGTCTGGCACGCCATCGCCGGCTGCCCCACCAGCCTGGCCGGCGAAGCGGCGATGAACGGCCTCACCACCGAGCAGCTGCGCTGGCCGGGCTGCGCCCTGCTGCTGGCCGCCGACCTGATCCACCGCGTCCACGACGACCTGGACCCGGACGCTCCGGCCGGGGTGGATGTGGGCCGGGCGATCGCCTACGGCTTGGAGCTGGGGGCCAGCACCAGCTCCCCCCTGCTGGCCCAGCGCTGGGAGGAGGGCTGGCACCGCCCCCTGGCGGACTGGCGCGAGCAGCTGGGCCTGACGGCGCTGCTTGAACGCAATCCCTTTGGCTCGCCGAGCGCCGAGCGGGGCTGAAGCGGGCAGCCCCGCCCGCCGATCAGATCACCGCCAACCCTCGCAGATCGCCGCCATAGCCGGTGATCTCCAGCAGCCCATCGCTGGCGGCCTGGAACCCGGCCAGCCCATCGTTCAAGGCCACGAAGGTGCGGGTTGTCGGCCCGGAACCGAAGCTGAAGGTGGCCGCCTGGTTGGCCAGGAAGGTGGTCGCCGTCAGCAGGCTGGCCACGCCCGCCTCGGTGAGCGCCGCCACCGAACCCAGCCGGGCCACCTGGGCCGCGGCGACGGCGGTGGGGCCATCGAGGCTGTCGCTGCCGACGCTGAAGTCGGTGATGCGATCCAAGGCCCCCAGCAGCGACTGGCCCAGGCTGCTGACCCGGAACACGTCGTTACCAGCCAAACCCGTCAGCAGATCGGCGCCGGCGCCGGTCTTGAACGTATTGGCGGCCGCATTACCCGTCTGGTAGCTGGGGTTGCCGGTGGTGGCGGCCAGCTGGGCGGCGCTGGTGGAGAACAGAGCGGGCCCAGTGAGCGTGCCGGCGTCGCCCAGGCTCAGGCCCTGGCTGGCATTGAAGCCCACCGTGACCGAGGCGCCGGCAGCCAGAGCCGCCCCCCAATCCTTGCCGCTGAGGGTGGAGCGGTAGAGGCCGCCACCGAGATTCACCTGGCTCAGGCTCGATCCCCAGGGGCTGCCGCTGAGCAGATGGGTGGTGTCGAACGTCAGGCTCCAGCTGGCCAGGGCCGTGGTTCCGGTGTTGGTGACCGTGATCTGGGCGGTGAGGCCGTGGTACCAGAGGGAGCCGGCCACGGCCACCTTCAGGGACGGTGAGCTGGCGGTGGGAATCGCCGGCTTGATCGCCCCACCCGGATCGAGGATCGGCTGATCCGTTGAGGGCGGCACCGCCGCTGGAACGGCCACGCTGCCGCTGTACACGGTTTCCGCAAAGCCCTGGCGATCCTGATAGCTGACCTGCAGCCGCAGGCTCTGGCCCTGCTGGGCCGTGCCCGGCAGAAAACTGGCGCTGCTGGCCCCGCTGATCACCTGCCAGGTGCTGCTGCCACTGGATAAAGCCTGCCACTGATAGGCAAAGGTCCCATCGCCATCGGGATCGACCTGGGTCTCACTGGCCGTGAGCGGCTGGCCCACCGCGCCGCTGCCGACCAGGGCAAAGCGCGCCTGACCGTCATTGACATAGGGCAGGGTCAATGGCGCCGTGAAGACGGTCTCAGCGAAGTTGGCGGCATCGACGTAAGAAACCTTCAGGCGAACCGCCTTGCCCTCCTCGGCCTGGCTGAGCGCCAGGGTGCTGGCATTGGTGCCGATCGCGCTCCAGCTCTGGCCCGCATCGGCGGAAGCCTGCCACTGGTAGGTATAGCCGCCGCTGCCGTTTCCGTTGGGATCATTGGCGCTCTGGGTCGCCGTCAGGGTCTGGCCGACCGCGGCCGTGCCGGAGATGGCAAAGCTGGCCACTCCCTGATTCACCGGGGTTGGTAGTG
>CAIKWV010000145.1 GCA_903831165.1 uncultured cyanobacterium | reverse complement strand
TACTCGGCCCGCTGCAGCACGTGGTGCAGGTGGGTCAGCAGGTAGGTGCTGATCACGGCTGACACCAGCACGTCACTGCGCTCGGCCGTGCGGCGACGGCTAACCCGGGGCTTGGCGCCGGCAGCACGGGTTTCCGTCTGGGCCTGGGTCTGGGGGGAACGGGCCATGGATTCGGACCGGTCAGGGACCGGAAGGAGGGATGGATGGGATGGGGGGAGAGAGCCAACCTCGCCGCGGTGCTTGGCCGCGGCTTGTCCTGTCAATGAAGGGCCTGATCTGGAGCCGGCGGTCGCGGAGCGCCTGCTCCAGGAAGGGGCGGGATCGCTGGCGCTGGGGCCGATCTCGTCTGGAGTTGGGGTTTGGCCGTCCATGGGGCCCCCGGATGGTCGGGATCCACTGGGCGGCCCAGGGGGTCAGATGCTCAAGGTTCCACAAGCATACTTCTGGATACTACCCTTGACTACCTCTGTACACTTTGTCGTAGCCGAGCGGATCTCCGGCGCTGTGCCCACCCGTCAGACCTCATCCAGCGGGCGCCCCAAGTCGCCGCGCATTCAGGTGGTGCTGCCGGAAGATCTCTGTGAGCGCCTGTCGGCTCTGGCCGAAACCGAGTCCCGCACCGTCAGCAACATGGCCAAGGTGCTGATTCAGCAGGGGGTGGAGCGCCTGGAGCGCCAGCAGGGCCAAGACGAGGAGCCCTCCGGCGGCACCGATCGCTTTCGTCAGGTGCTCGAGCAGCAGCAGCGCGATTCCCCCCGTCGCCTGCGGGGTGCCCCCCGTCGCCTGCGGCTGCAGCGGCCCAGGGGCTGAGCGGACGACCCGCCTGGATCCGCGGCGCGGCGCTGGCATTCCGCCCTGCGAGCCTGCCCGAATCGTCAGATCGCATCGATGGAGAAGCCGAATCGCGGCCCCCTTCCTGCTTCCGGCCCACGCCCGATTCAGGGTGAGGCCGGTTCGGCGTGCCCTTCATGGGCTTTCCGGGTCATCGAGAAGGCTGAGGAGCTTGCTGAAAAACCGCTACGACCAGCCGATTGCCGGCCCGGGAGCGAGCAGTAACCCTGGCTGTTCCTGGGCTGGTTGCCCTTACGAGGACGCTCGATTGGACCTGGGAGGAGTTTTCAGCAAACGCTTCGGAACTCAGCCGGCAAGGCCCTCGGTATGGCTCCAAGGCGCGAATGCTCGCTGCTCTCAGGCGCCCGTCCTGGGTCGTCTCGATGAACCCCAGCGCTCCGGTTGTCCCCGGTCCATGGGGGTGGGGGGATTCGCCTGGGGTGCCTTGGGCGGTGGGGCGATGGCCACGGCACTTGCTGCCGATGGCTCGGGGTCATCACCGTTGTGGTTGCGAGCCACAGAGGCGTTGCAAGTAACAGATGCGCTGCAAGTAACAGCCGTCGAGCCCGGCTTCACGGACCGGCCGCGACGCCAGTTCAGCCGGGCACGGGCGCCCTCAGCCCCAGCAGGCTGGCTTTCGGCGCTCCGGTCACCGAGGGCAGGGAGCCCCGATGGCGGCGCTGATGCCACCAGGCCAGCAGGGCGAAGGCCAGGGCCTCGCGCTGATCGTCGGCGATCCCCAGCTCGGCCAGGGGCCTCACCGCCATGCCCCGGCAGCGCCGCCGCAGTTGGGCCATCAGGGTCTGGTTGCGCGCCCCGCCGCCGGCCACCAACAGCTCCAGCGGGCGCGGACCCCGGGCCAGATCCTGGGCGACCACCGCGGCCGTGAAAGCGGTGAGGGTGGCGAGGGCATCCGCGGCGAAGGGCCCCGCAGCGAACAGATCAGTGGCGAGCGGAGGAGTTGCAAGGCGATCCGTTGCAAGGCGATCCCGGGTAGGGCGATCCGTGGCGAGGGGATTCGTGGCAAGGGGATCCGTGGCGAAGGGACCAGTGGCGGAGGTATCGCTGGAGCTGGTGGGGCCTTCGCTGGGAAGGCTGTCGCTGCTGCCGGCCTCGGGGGCCAGGGCCTGGAGCTGAGCCAGACGGCGCTCGAGATCTGGGCCGCCGAACAGCTCACGGCCGGTGGATTTCGGCGGGCGTTGCTGGACATAGGGCTCCTGCAACCACTGTTCGATCAGCCGCTCATGGACCTGCCCCCGGGCGGCCCAGGCGCCGCCCGCATCGAAGCTCCGCTCGCCGGCGCTGAAGCGCTGGGCGGCCAGATCCAGCAGCGTGTTGGCGGGGCCGCAGTCCCAGCCGAGCACGGCGCTGCGGCGATCCGGGCCGGTGGCCGGCGGCAGCAGGGTGAGATTGGCGATGCCGCCCAGGTTCAGCAGGGCCCTCCAGCCGCCGACGCCCCCCAGCAGGGCCGCGTCCGTGGCCGGCACCAGGGGAGCCCCCTGGCCGCCGAGGGCCAGATCGGCGCTGCGAAAATCGAAGATCACGGGGCGCTGCAGCCGTTGGGCCAGTCCGGGCCCGAGCAGCAGCTGCCAGCTGGCTCCGGGGCGACCAGGCTCCGGCGGGCGATGCCAGACCGTCTGGCCATGGCAACCCACCAGTTCCGCCTCGCCGGCGGGATCACAGGCCAGGGCCGCGGCCGCCTGGGCGTCGGTGACCGCCTCGGCCAGTTCCAGCCAGTCCCGGGCCGCGAGCGCCTCGCCCTGGCCGGCGGCCACCAGCTGCTGGCGCAGGCTCGACGGATAGGGGCTGGCGGCACTGGCCAGGATGCGCCAGCGGGGGCGGGCCGACCGGCCACTGAAGTCCGCCAGAACCGCATCGACCCCGTCGGCGCTGGTGCCACTCATCAGGCCCAGAACCTTCATCGCCTCATCGCGACGGCAGCGCTTCGAGGGCTTCGGAGCTGCCCATCACCACCAGCAGTTCGTTGTCCTGCAACACCTGGGACGCGGGCGGATTCACGGTCAGCCGGTTCACCGGTCCGGCGGCCAGAACGCTGACATTGAAGGTCTTGCGCAGATTGAGATCGCGCAGCGACAGACCCGCGAAGCTGGCTGGCACCCGGATCTCCTCGATGCTGTTGTGGTCATCGAGCCTGAGGCGCTCCAGCAGGTTGGGGCGCACCAGCTCCATGCCCAGGCGGCTGCCCTGCATCTTGGAGGGAAACACGACCCGATCGGCGCCGACCCGGAGCAGCATCTTTTCGTGCAGATCGCTGGTGGCCCGCGAGATCACCTGGCGTACCTGGCTGCCGGGGCTGTCGCGGACGATCAGGGTGGCAGTGATGCTGGCCTCAATCGGTTCACTGATCGCCACCACCACCGTGCCCACGTCCAGGGCGCCGGCGGCCCTGAGAGCTTCCTCATCGGTGCAGTCCACCACCCGCGCCTCGATCGCCGGATCCTGCTGACGCAACGCATCGATGGCGCGTTGGCTCATGTCAATGGCCAGAACTTCGGCATCGGCCGCCAGCAGCTCCCGGCAGACGGCACTGCCGAACCGGCCCAGGCCGATCACACAGAAGCTGTTGGCGATCCGATCACTGCCGCCCGGCCATCTCCACCAGCGGGTTGCGGCCGGATCAGTCACCGGCCTGGCCAGGATGGGCGACCTGGAGAGGGGCCATCGGCCTGAGGAGGCGGCTCATGCGTTGGGCTGGGGGGTCATGCGCAGGTAGGGGCGGATCTCGGTGACACCCTTGGGGAACTTGGCGCGGGCTTCTTCGGTGGGGATGGAAGGCACCACGACGCAATCGTCGCCATTTTTCCAGTTGACTGGTGTTGCCACCTGGTGATGATCGGTGAGCTGCAGAGAATCAATTACCCGCAGAATCTCATCGAAGTTGCGGCCGGTGCTGGCGGGAT
>CAIKWV010000144.1 GCA_903831165.1 uncultured cyanobacterium | reverse complement strand
GGGGATGCTCCAGGGCCACCAGGGTCTGGGGGATGCCGGAACCGGCCGCCTGGGACCAGACCCCGGCCTGCAGCCAGAGCAGGGCGGGCATGACCAGCAGCGGGGAGCAGGCCATCGCCAGCGTGATCGGCTGCCAGCCGCCGCCGGAAAAGCGGGGCAACAGTTGCAGCAGCTGATCCTGGGCCCGATCCAGCAGGTTGAGGGGCCAGCAGGCCAGCCCGATCGCCAGAGCCAGCACCAGGATCGGCAGCAGGCGGGCCAGGGCCGCCTTCAGCGCGGGAGGGCCGGGCATCAGCGGGCGTTGCTCAAGGGGGCCCCATCATCGACGCTGATGCTCGGCGCCACTGCATCGCCTGACTCGGATCCGAGGACAGCCATTTCAGCCCTGATCCCTGGCGCAGGCGCTCAGAAACCATCGCCATCCCCCAGATAGGACGCCCGCAGTTCAGCGTCGGTCAGCAGCTCCCCGGCCGTGCCGGCCAGGCGCAGCGCGCCGGCTTCGAGCACCAGGCCCCGATCGGCGATCTCCAGGGCGGCATTGGCGTTCTGCTCCACCAGCAGCATCGTCAGGCCGCCGGCGTGCAGCTCGGCCAGGGTGCCCATCACTTCCGCCACCAACTTCGGGGCCAGACCCAGACTGGGTTCATCCAGCAGCAGCAGGCTGGGCCGGGCCATCAGCGAACGGGCGATCGCCAGCATCTGCTGCTCTCCCCCCGAGAGACTGCCGGCCAGTTGCTGGCGCCGTTCCGCCAACCGCGGGAACAGCCCATAGCAGCGCTCCAGATCCGCAGCGATGCCATCCCGGTCCCGGCGCAGCCAGGCCCCCAGCTCCAGATTGGTGGCCACGCTCTGGCGGGCCAGCACCCGGCGCCCCTCCGGGCAATGACCGATGCCGAGCTTCACCGTGGTCTCGGGCCGGAGGCCGGCCAGATCGGCGCCGCGCCAATGAATGCTGCCGGCGCTGGGGCTGACCAGGCGGGAGATCGCCCGCAGGGTGGTGCTCTTGCCGGCACCGTTCGCCCCCAGCAGGGTGACCAGTTCCCCCTGCCGCAGGCTCAGATCCACGCCCCGCAACGCCGTGATCGCGCCATAGCGCACCGTGACCCGGCGCAACTCCAGCAGCGGTCCGTCCGCAGCGGCGAGGGCATGGGCGGCCGTCATCGCGAACTCCCCAGGTAGGCCTCGATCACCGCGGGGTCGTGGCGCACGATCTCGGGGGTGCCGAGGGCGATGCGCTCGCCGAAGTTGAGCACCGCCAGCCGATCGCAGAGGCGCATCATCAGCGGCACATGGTGCTCAATGATCATCACGGTCAGATCGAAGCGCGCCCGGATCGTGCGGATCAGGTCGCAGAGATCGTTCTTCTCCGCCGGATTCATGCCGGCGGCGGGCTCATCCAGCAGCAGCAACTGCGGCTCGGTGGCCAGGGCGCGGGCCAGCTCCAGGCGGCGGCGCTCGCCGTAGGGCAGACCGGCCGCCGGCAGGTCCGCCTCATCGGCCAGGCCCACCAGGGCCAGCAGTTCCCCGGCCCGCTGGCTGAGCTGGCGCTGGCGCTGCCGTTCCCTGGGGCTGCCCAGCAGCGCGTCCACCAGGGGACTGGCAGCCCAGCGGTGCAGCCCCACCAGCACGTTGTCGCGGACCGAGAGGCTGTCGAACAGGCGCAGGTTCTGGAAGGTGCGGGCCAGGCCCAGGCGGCTGAGCTGGTCGGGGCGCGAGGCCTGGATCGGCTGACCACGCCACAACACCCGGCCGGCACTGGCCGGTGTCAGGGCGGAGATGGCGTTGAACAGGGTCGTCTTGCCGGCGCCGTTGGGGCCGATCAGGCCGAAGATCTCCCCCTGGCGCACCGCCAGCGAGACATTGTTGAGCGCTAGCAGCCCGCCGAAGCGGCAGCTGAGCCCCTCCACCTCCAGCAGCGCTGGCGTGCTCATCGCCCCGTTCCCCTGGCGCGGACCAGCAGCTGCCGGCGCGGAATTGTTCACGTTCATTCTGGACAAGCCGGCCTGGAAATTCCTGCCCATCATCATTCCTATGGGGCTGTTCAATGTGATCGGTTCGCTCCAGTGCCTGGAGAGTGCCGAGGCGGCGGGGGACCGCTATCCCACGCGC
>CAIKWV010000143.1 GCA_903831165.1 uncultured cyanobacterium | reverse complement strand
GCGCCTCAGCGGCGATGAACGGGAGCTGTTGGAACAGCTGGCCGGCCACCACAGCAGCAAGGGCCAGCGCCCGCACCACAAGAGTGGGCTGTTCGGCGGCCTGTTCGGCAAGGGATGAGCGAATCCGCCCCGCCGCGGCTCGATCTGCGCGGTACCCTCTGTCCGCTCAACTTCATCCGCAGCCGCCTGGCCCTGGAAAAGCTCGCACCGGGGGATGACCTGGAGATCCTGCTGGATCGGGGTGAACCGGAACAGATGGTGGTCGAGGGGCTGCTTCAGGAGGGGCATGGCGTGTGCGTGTCCCCTTTCGAGCCGGAGGGCGTGCGGTTGCAGGTCTGCCGCGATGGTGGGCGCCCCCGGGACGGCGGGCCGGCCAGTTGAGCAGCGACGGGGCTGCGGCCGCCCTGGAGGCGAACCAGCGGCCCGGCCAGGTGATGGCCCTGGAGGCCAACTTCTGCCGGGTGGTGCTCGAGCAACCGGGACCGGACGGCATCTCGCAGCTGCTCTGCACCCGCCGCACCCGCTTGGGCAAGAGCGGCCAGCGCATCTGTGTCGGTGATCGGGTGCGGGTCGAGGGCATCGACTGGGTGGCCCGCAGCGGCGCCGTGGCGGTGCTGGAACCCCGGGAACGGCTGCTGGAGCGACCCGCCGTCGCCAATGTGCGGCGGGTGGTGGTGGTGGTGGCCCTGGCCGAGCCCGCCATCGATCCGCTCCAGCTCACCCGTTTCCTGCTCACCGCCGAGCGCACGGGCTGTGCGGTGCAGCTGGTGTTCAGCAAGGCCGATCTGGTGGCGGAAGGCGAGGTGGCGGCCTGGTGCCAGCGGGTGGCGGGCTGGGGGTACCCCGCCCTGGCGGTCTCCAGTCCGGCCGGCGGCGGTGATCTGGCAGCCCTGCGCCAGACCCTGAGCCTGCCGGGAATTTCGGTGTTGTGCGGCCCCTCCGGCGTGGGCAAGAGCAGCCTGCTCAATGCGTTGGCCCCGGAGTTGGAGCTGCGGGTGGGTTCCGTCTCCGGGCGCCTGCGGCGGGGGCGCCACACCACCCGCCATGTGGAGTTGTTTGCCCTCTCACCCCTGGTGGCCGGCGCCGAGCCCTCCCTGGTGGCCGATTCACCGGGGTTCAACCGGCCCGATCTCCCCCCGGATCCGGCCTTGTTGCCCGGTCTGTTTCCGGAGCTGAGAGCCCTGTTGGAGCAAGGGGGCTGCCGCTACAGCAACTGCCGCCACCTTGGAGAAGACGGCTGCGCCGTCGGGGTCGCCTGGGATCGTCATGGCTTCTACCGCCAGTGCCTGGAGGAGGTGGAGGCCATGGGGCAGCTCCACGCCGGCCGGGGTCGGGAGGCCGGCCTGCGGCAGCGCGGCGATCGGCTGGAGCCGCTGCTGGATCCCTCCCTGCGTCGCCGTTCTCGCCGCAGCACGCGCCAGGACGATCTCGATGAGGCCCGGCTGGAGCAGGAGCCCCGCTCAGATCAGTCGTCAGATCCGTCCGGCGATCTGGATAGCGCGGCGGCTGACTCCAGACGAGGCGACTAGAGACCCGGAGAGGCATCCGGGATCACGAGCAAGGGCTGATGGCGGCTGAAGCGAGCGGCTGTTGGCGAGCGTGCGGCGCTGGACAGGGGCCGAGGCAACGGAGATCACGGCCAGGTCCGGAGGCTTGCCCAGAGGCGTTGCGCAACGCCTGAGGGGGTCGTTAGCAGACTTGCGCCGATTTCGGAGGGGGGACCAAGTCAGGTCGGCGGGCCCTACAGGGCAGCCTTCCTGGCGGTCCCGGGGCGCTTCAGCCCCCGAGGCCCGGCAGGTTGAGGTCGAGGCCGCCGGTCAGTTCCTCCATGCGTTCCCGCATGGTGCCGGTGGAGAGCTCGTAGGCGCT
>CAIKWV010000142.1 GCA_903831165.1 uncultured cyanobacterium | reverse complement strand
CGGGGCGCTCGATCCAGTCGGTGCCGCCGATCCACAGCCAGCGTCCCGAGGGCAGGGCCTTCTGTTGTTGCTGCATGCGGCGCAGCAGGCTGACTTCGGCGTCGCTGAGGTGGCCCAGCCGCCGCAGTCCCTCCAGGTTGCGCTCGGCCACTGCATGCCAGCTCTCGCGGCCACTGGCGGTCTTGCGGCTGTAGGTGCGATAGAAGACCGGATTGGCGGCCGGCGCCGTGGCGGGGAAGCTGTCGGCCCCGTGACCACTGCCCTGGCCAGCCATGGCGCCCGTTGGCTCCAGGTCAGCAGCGATCGGTGCAGCGGCAGAGCCCGGGCCGCTCGGGGTGGTCTGGGGTCGCTGGGCGGAAAGGGTCACGGGTTACAACACCACTGACCCGTGACCCTACCCACCACCAGGGGTGGTGTCGAGTGTTCGCCTGGGCACCTAGATGTGGCAGGCGGCTCCGGATTCAGTCAGCTAGGCCCGGATCGCCCGCCAGGGCTGGCTCGAGCGGCACCTGCAGCACGTTGTTGGTCAGGGCGAACAGCACGTACTGGGAGATCAGGGCGATCAGATCCACCAGATCCCGGGCGGGTAACAGCTGGCCGTACTGGGCCCAGGCGGCCGCCGACACGGTGCGCCGGTTGACCATCTCCTCGCTGAGCTCCAGCAGGGCCCGCTCCCGCTCAACGAAGCCGGCAAAACTGCCGCTGCGGATCGCCGCCAGTTCGTCGTCGCTGATGCCGAACTCCCGCCCCACCGGCACGTGGTGCTTCCAGACGTAGTCGCTGGCGTAGAGGCAGCCCATGCGCAGGATCACCAGCTCCTGCTCCCGCTCCGTCAGGGCCATGGCCGACTTGGCGCTCACCCACCACTCCAGAAACGGCGCCAGCAGCTCGGGGCTGTAGAGCAGTTCCCCGAGCACGTTGCGCGGGAACCCTGCCCCCTTGAGCCCATCGCCGGGGATCCGCTCCAGGGTGCCCAGCATGGCCGCGCTCAGTTGGCTGCAGTCAACGGGTTCAAGCCGGGCGGTGGCTTCGTGGGGGTGGAGCTGCGGTGCCCCTTCTGGCCAGGGGGAAGCGGTCATCGTTGGTCGGGGCTGCAGGGTGGTGGGCAGGGGGGCGTCGTGGCCAGCCTGCCGGCAGGCGCGCCGGTGCTGGTCGCCGTGGTGGCGCCACCATGGCTGGATCAGGGCTCCGGGCTGGAGGCGGCGATCCAGTCGCTCGTAGTGCAACTGCACCAGGGCGGGGCGGCCCGTGCCGAACCAGCTGCCCGCCGCCAGGCCGATCAGGTTGCCCTCATGGCTGGAGCTCAACAGCTCGAGCCGGCCCTGGTGACTGGCCTCATCGGCCCAGGCGTGCCAGCTGGCGGTGATCGAGCAGGGCACGGTGACGATCGTGCGCAGGCCCTGATCCAGCAGGGTCTGCCGCAATTGCCGGTCCGTCGGCAGGGGGCGCTGGGTTGGGACCGGCTGGGACACCGCTGCCAGGCAAACGCAAAACAAAGTCACTCTGCAGCAGATTGCTGCGGTGCGCTGGGCGCTGGGGCCCTCGTCCTGAGTTCACCCTCGTTGCCGCTGGTCAGGACAATGGAGACTTCGGTGGCTGGAGCAGTGGTGATGGAGCGGATCGCCGAACCGGAGCTGATGGACGATCCCCAGCAGGCGCGCGTCTATGCCGAAGCCGATTTCGCCGCCAGCGACGGGGCCCTGGTGGAGCGCATCCTGAGCCTGGCGGCGCCCGACGGACTGGGTCCTCGCGTGCTGGATCTGGGTTGCGGTCCCGGCAACATCAGCTTCCGGCTGGCGGAGCGCTGCCCCGGTAGCGAGCTGATCGGCCTCGATGGTGCGGAGGCGATGCTGGCGATCGCCGAACTGCGGCGGCGCTCGGCGCCGCAGCGCTGGCCGCGCCTGAGCTTCCGCTGCCTGCGCCTGCCCCTGGCGGGGCCCGATCTGGAGGGCCTGGCCGCCAGCTGCAGCGCCCTGGTCTGCAACAGCCTGTTGCATCATCTGCATCAGCCGGCGCTGCTCTGGCAGACGCTGCGCCAACTGGCGGCCCCGGGCGCCCTGGTGCACATCCACGATCTGCGCCGGCCCGACGATCCGGCCGCCGTTGACGCCCTGGTGGAGCGCCACGCCAGCGGCTGCGCCCCCTTGTTGCGCCGCGATTACCGCGCCTCGCTGCACGCCGCCTTCCGGGTGGAGGAGGTTCGCCTGCAGCTGCAGCAGGCCGGTCTGACGGGCCTGCGGGTGGAGGCCCGCGAGGATCGCTATCTCGAGGTGAGCGGGCGGCTGCCCTGAGGCCCCGGCCCACCTGTCAGGCTGGCCTGATGAGCAGCGTTCCGTCCCCCGCTGGCGCCGGCCCCAGTGCCGCTCCGGCCCTCGATCCCAGCGCCGAACTGGCCCATCAGGCCCTGGTGGCGGCCGTCGCCAAGCGTCGCAATTTCGCGATCATTTCCCACCCCGACGCTGGCAAGACCACCCTCACCGAGAAGTTGCTGCTCTACGGCGGTGCAATCCAGCAGGCCGGCGCCGTCAAGGCCAAGGGCGAGCAGCGCAAGGTGACCTCGGACTGGATGGAGCTGGAGAAACAGCGGGGCATCTCGATCACCTCGACGGTGCTGCAGTTCGACTATGCCGGCAGCACGATCAACCTG
>CAIKWV010000141.1 GCA_903831165.1 uncultured cyanobacterium | reverse complement strand
GTTGGCATCCACATCGCCTGCTCCGAAGCTTCCCTGGCCAGTGGCGGCTGAAACACCATGGCCCAGCTCTGAAAGGATGGCAGTTGTGAGTGGGCTGCCATCGGCAAATGTGAGCTGGCCGATGCTGCCAGGCTTCACACTTCCCACAGCCGGATTATGGCCGCCAAGGAGAGGGCCGCCACTGAAATTCTTGCCTGAGTTAGTAGTCAGGCTTTGAATCAAATGTTCGTTGCCAAAGACCGCATAACCATTGCCGGCACCCGAGGAGGCATTGGGTGCTTGAACAAGCAGATCGTCATAACCATCTCCATTGGTATCGCCTAGATTCACAACGCCAGTGCCAAACTGATCCAGATCCTCGGCTCCATAGAGGGTCAGCCCGCTGGTGAGATAAGCAAGATACTGATTGGGGCCCAGTTTGTTTGGGTTCTGACCAACGCCATTAGCGCCAAGATTTGTGTCCTTAATCCAGGTGGCAGCATTGTTAGGTTGATCGAAATGCTGGCTGGTGTTGATCAGATAGACAGAGCCGGGACCGCCGGTGCTGGGGGCACCGACAGCCAGGATGTTCTGCGAGTTGCTGTTGGTGCTGTCTCCGAAAGCGAGGCTGGCACCAAAGTCTGTCGCTCCGCCGGTATTCCAGCCATTCGGACCGTAGAAGGTTGCCGAGGCGTTGCTTGGATTCAAAGGGCCTGGGATGAGCCCACTGGCTGTATTAAAGAGGTAGACACTGCCGACAGCCGCGGTCTGGATGGCGGAGTTGTTGTCTGCACTCGCCTTGGCGATCGGTTTGGTCTGCAATTCCTTGAGCGCCTGCATGTAGGTGCTTTCTTCGTTGGCGAGATCGCTCTTCTTCTTGCTGGTGTTGTTGCTGATCACATCCGCCAGGGCCTTGTTATCAGTACCATTGCTTGTGACGTAAACATCCACACCTTCGTCAACTGTCTGCTTGGTGGGCAACATCACTTGGATCAATGCGCCCTGGCCGTAGGGTGCCGAGGGATTTTTATTGCCAGCTTCCAGTTGATTCACTGCCTCGGTACCGCTATACAGCAGCGATGCCTCCATCCCCGGAGCACCGATCGCCAGTTTTCCGGTATCGGAAGCGGCCAGCGAAGCACCAAGCTGAGCTCCCCAGTAACTGGACGCAGGCCCGCTGACATCATTGGTGTCTGTGCGGCCGGCGAGGCCGAGGGTCGGTTTCGATAAAGATTGATTTCCCGACGCAAAAGCAATACTGGTACTCTTATACTGATAGACAGCGCCGATCGGGACCGACTCCGCATCGGCTCCTACCTTGCGTGAATAGTTGGGTGCTCCGATATAGAGGGTTTTCGAAGTGGAATCAAAGGCCAATGCCCAGCCGAAAGCTGATTGGCTAGAATCTTCTTTGCTGCTTGTTGCAGCAGCAGCAGGGGAAAGCACCAGCACATGGGATCCGGCATTATCAGGGCTGGCCAGATTGAGTGTCGAGTTGGCATCCGGATTGTTAAGGTTGTCCTTGATCCAGTTGCCATCGATGATCACCACCTTGCCGCCGCCATTGGCGGACGGTGCACTGATCACCAGATCCAGCACACCATCACCATTGATGTCTGCTACCAGCATCGTCTGGGCAAAGTTCTGGCCCCAGCCGAGTGTGGGATCCGCCTTCACCAGTAGCCCGCCGCTGGAGTTCTGATGAGTTTTGTCGTTCAGCAGGGGACGGTTGGGGGCTTCCGGTGAGAAGTTGCTGTTGGCCAGTGCATTCAGCCAGGTGTTGGGCGCATTGGCGGCATCGTCGCTGACAGCCTTGTGCTCTGCTGTCTTGGGATCGCTGCTTGTAAAGTCGCCGGTGTATTGAATCCAGGCTCGCCCGGCAGGGTCGCTGATCGCATTCGCAGAGCTCGGCTGGGCAACCGCCAACCAACCGCTGTACGTTTTGTTGGATGCCGAGCTGGATGCCGAGCTGGATGCCGATTCAAACCAGCCATAGGCCGTCGATTGCCCAAAGCTGGGAGCTGGCGATGGGGTGGCCGGGCTATTGGCCGCCAGCTGGGATGAGGCGCTCTTGAGCACAACACCGCTGTCGATGTATTTGAGCTGCAGCGGTGCGGCTTCGATGACAGCAGCCGTAGCCAGAGCCGTCGTTCGCTTATTGATCAGCGTCTCGGCTGGTGAGCCTGATGCCGTGCCTTTGTAAGCATTGAAAATCTGGCTGCCATATGTGTTAAATCCGTCAATGGTTGTGATGTAGTCCTGGGACTTCCCAGCTGACGCATTAGAGTCACAAACGGAAATCTTGATTTCCGTTTTGTAGATCATGCCTTTGTCAAGTTCGCCCACATCCTCATTATTACTAGGCTTCCTGGAAATCAGTAAATTGAGCTCGGGGGCATTTGAGAGAAAGGTGTAGTCCAGATTGGCACTTGTCGCCCTGGGCTGCAATGTGGCCAGAGTGGTGGCCTGCCCCATCAAGACTTGTCCTGGGGACAGCACACGGATTACTGGAACACCACCTTGATCAGGGGCAAGAGTGACCTTAATCTTTTGGAGAATATCCCCGCCAGGGTTGAACTGCTGGTTCGTTGTTCCATTTGTATTGGTCCAGATATTGCTGGACCAATCCGTCGGCTTGATGGGGATCACCAGATCCTGTGCCAGCGACGAAGCCGTGGCGCTGGGGATGGTGGCCTGCGGCTGGAAGATTGGGTTCAGGGGCGCGGCTTCAGACCAACTGCCGTTGAGTGAGGCATTGCTCGTGGGGGTGAAGGTGGAGCTGAAGGTGGCGAGCAGCGCGTTGTCAGGATTGACATCGCGGGAGCGCCAGTGCTCGGTGATCGCTGATTCGATAGCGCCAGGATTGGGGGTGCCTGCTGTTGCCGGATAGCCCAGCTGCTTGAGGATGGCTAGGGCATCTTGCTGGGTCGGTTCAGGCCAAGCACCACTGGCATTTACCGGCAGCGGTGGCGCCGGCAGCAGGGCCTTGTTGTAGAGCGCAAACTGATCAATCACCCCACCGGCATTGTTCGGCAGCAACAGGGCAGTGTCGTTGATGTTGGTGGCCAAATAGGCGTTGGCAACGCCAGGCTTCGATGCCACCAGCTGGTTGTCCACATAGAGGCTGGCGGTGCCGTTGTTGCTCGGCACTTGGGTCTCGACACCGTTGATGGTGTAGGTCCGATAATCCGGCAGGTAGCTAGCCACCACGTAGTGCCACTCACCATCGCGAAGATCATCCGGCAACGGAATCTGGCGCGTGTCGCTGGGGGTGGTGGCAGCTGATGTGATCGAAACTTGATCGGCAACATCAAAGACAAGTTTGCCTTCGCCATTCACCGAAATGGCAGGGCCCGGTGAAACGGCAAACGTCAGCTCAAGGCCGCCATATTCTTGAAACCCTGAGGCCGTTTCTGTTTCGGCGGCTGATGGAGCCAGAGTGAAGGCAATCTTGGGCGAGGCGTAGGTTTCCTGGTAGTCCCAGAGGGCCTGGAACATGTCTTTAAGCTTTTGATCTTTACTCGGATCGCTGGAGAGTTGACCATCTTTGGCAACCACCAAGCCACTGTTCAGCAACGAGCTGGCGGTGTCGATGCTGACGGCATTGAGATTCGAGACCGGCAGGCCGGTATCGGGATCAAGGGATATGTTGAAATCAAGCGAGGTGCCAGGCACCAGATCGATGGTGTTGGCACTCTGGCCATCACCGCCCGGTAGATCACCAGGGTCCAGACCGTAAGTATCCAGGAATGCATCGACGCCGCCGATGGTCTGGCCGCTGTAGAGGTTGGTGAGGCTGAGGGCATTGCTGTACACATTGCTGCCGCCATCGCCTATCAAGGCGGTGGTGTTGGCGCCGGTGGCATCCAGACTCCAGCTCCAGGCGTAGAGATCGTTGGCCTTAGCGCTGTTGCTGTTGAGCTTGTCGTAGGCGTCCTGGAAGCCCTGGGCGGCGGCCTGTTGCACAGTGATCCGCTGCACCGTGAAGGTGGACGTCATCAGCCAGCCGCTGGGCGCGACGGCTGGGCCCACCGCCTCCTGGCTGGGTTGCCCGAAGGTCACCAGGCCTGCGCCTTGGGGGTTGGAGTTCGAGGGCAACTTTGTCCAGAATTCGATCGTGTAAGGAACCGAGCTGCTGGGAGTGGCGATCAGTGCCGATGGTGCCAGCACGATTCCCTGCTGCAGGGGATCGGCGCTGAGCTGGTAATCCCCCAAGCCGGTGGCGGGATCAACATTGATCAGTGCGCTGATGCTGGTGCCGAAATTGATGCCTTCGCCGATGATCAGATCACCCACGACCAGGCTGCCGTTCAGCTGGCTGACCGTGAGTGTGGTGCCGTTGATGCTGCCGTTGAAGCTGGAATAGGGCAGCCCCAGATCCTTGCTCGAGACCGGTTTCGGATCGGGCACAGCCTCAAATTCGGTGCTGCTGGTGAGGTTCCCAAGGGGAGCCGTGCTGAGGCTGTATTGGCCTGTGCCCTTGGCTGCATCAAAGGCGCTCAGCACCGCCGTGATCTGGGTGTCCACGGCCAGGCCCGGGCCGGTGAGCAGGTCGCCGACGGCCAGCTCTCCACTCAGGGCGATCACGGTGAGGGTGGTGCCCGTGATCGTGCCGGTGAGCTGGCTGAGGGGACTGCTGGTCCGCTGGTCGAGGGGAGTGCCATTGAGAATGCTGTTGTAGAGACTGTTCTGGCTGCCGGTGCCGGTGGCAATCACGCCGGTGCCATCGATGTTTTGCACCGCGCTGCCGCTGGATTTGCTCAGGGCGCTGGCAATCGTGAAGTTCAGACCGGTGCTGGACGCACTGGTACCGGTGGTGGTCTCGGATGCCGTGCTGCCGATGTTGATGTCGTTGAAACCGGGCTGTAGATCGGCGAATTGCAAGTAGATCAGGGGTTGATCATTCAACACCGATTCCACATAGGGCGTGCGCACGTCTTCGCTCCAGCTGAGCACCGCGGTGTCGCGCACCTGACCAACGGCATCCACCAGCTGCTTGGAGGCCACCGACAGCGATTCGATGCCAACACCGATGTCGTTGGCCTGATCCCAGGGGATCGTGGTGATGGTGGAGTTGACACCATCGCTGAACAGATTGCTCCACTGGCGTGAGTTGGCATTGGGGTTGATGAAACCCGCCTTGATCACCGTGGGGGGCAACAGCGGTGTGGCGCTGAGGGCAACGGGCTGGCTGCTGCTGCCGATGGTCTGGCTGGTATTGAGCTTGTATTGCGCCCGCCCTGTAAGCGGATCAAACGGCGTAATGATCCCTGTGATCAGGCTGCCTTGCTTCACTCCATCGCCGGTGATCAGATCTCCGATCCTCAAGCCGTTACTGGCACCAGTAAGAGTGAGGCTGTAGGCATCGATCCAGCCATTGATCGCGATCGGATTTGGTGGCGCGCCCTTGATCGTGGCGATCGAGGTTTCATCCCACACCAGCAGGGTGTTGATACGGCCATCCATCTCAACATCAAAGGCTTTGAGATTGCGGATGACTGCATCCGGTGGGGCATACGTCTCGGATGGCTCTTCCCAGATTCCATTTGGCTTTTTGATCCGGTAATTGATGCGCTGGTTGCCGTAGAGCGCAGCAAGATAAGCTTGATAATAGCTTGATGCGCCAGCTTCCTTGGGTATGACCGGTTCGCTGGCCTCCACCCAGAACACGACAGTCGAACCTGCAAACCTTTCAGTTGTTTGACCTGCCACCGTAATCACGGTGGGTGTGCTGGCCGCGCTAAATGTATAGACGGATCCCTTACCCTCTGAGCCGAGATTTTTGTAGATGTTCCCCAGCGTGACCTTGTCTGGATCGAGCTCTGCTACAGGCGTCTTGACGCCGGCGCTGTCGATCTCACTGCCATTCAAATAGTTGATTGTCCACTGTTTGCTTCGGCTATCGAAGCTGCCAAAGACAACTCGGTTGAACACAGGCCAACCGGCCTGCGATGGCGTCTGCTGCCACTGGTCATTGATACCATCGGCCAGCCACACCTGCTGAGAGGAGCCCGCTGACTGATCCGAATTGGCGGGAAAGCCGGGGTTAGCGCTGTAGGACTGGTCCTCAACCACATTGCTGTAACCCTGGCTTTGGTAATCCAAGGCGTAGACTGGGTTAGTACTCTCAACTGACGGATTGTAGTCAGCAACAAAATCTGAATCCGAAAGCAACTCAACGGTGAGCTCAAATTTTGGGATGGGTTTGTTAGTCTTTGAGTCTACAGGTATCTTGCTTGCGCTGACATAAAGAGGATCATCCAGGACGACCTTCACGATCGAGCCATTGCTGAGGCTGACGCTGGCCTTGGCTGTATTCAATGCAGCAGCATTTAGGCTGACCGGTACACCGTTGTACGTTCTCAGGCTGTTGTCTGAGGGATTTGGATTGGTGAAGCCCGTTGTCCCGCTGACGACTGCGCTGGTATTGACCGGCACCACCTGAGGAACCGCAACGATGTCGCTTCTGGTGAGGGGCCCTTGTATGAAGGTACGGGCGTTGATCACCGGCAGTTGCATCCGCAGATCCCGAATGGCCTGCAGCTTGTTGCCATTGTCTGGTGGGAACAGAATCGGAAGCAGGTTGCCATCGCCATCCTTTTGGGACCATGAACCGGTGCTAAAGACATCTGGGATCAGCGCGTAGATGTCGCTATCGGGACCGGTTTCAGGCAGAAATAGATATTGTCCATTAAGAACACTGGGTATGCTGGATGGCGGGACCTTGATCTGAATCGATGTTGGGTCAAGTGTCCCATCACCGAGAACGTTGAAGCTGAAGGTGGCGCCAGCCGAACCTGGTAGCGATTCAGCAAGGATCGGTACCCCTTCGTAAGTGCCGGGGATCAGGCCTGATCCTGGGTTTACCAGTTGCAAAGGGGAGCTCGTGCTGTTTCCAGCGCCGCCTGTGTAGTTACTTAGAGTGAAAAGCTGTAGATTGGATGAGTCAACGACAAGCGGAACTCCCCCATCGCTATCGCCTGTGTTCGGCAGCAAGGTGGATCCACTGGCCGGCAGATAGGTGTAGTTGCTGATGGAGCTGTTGTCGGTGGGGCTTGTTGCAGCGAGGGCTAGAGCACCAGATGTTGTTGAGTTCGGACTCTCGGTTTTGGGATTTGGATTCGGGAATGTCAGCTGATCAGCGAAAAGAGGAATGCTGACCCCGAAGGGAAGTGCGGCACCCACATCGAACTGAAGTTTTAGCTGCCACGATCTGCCTGAATAGGCATTCTGCTTGGGATACCAGTAAAACCCCTCCCTTATATTCCCATAAAATCCTGCAATGCTTTTGTACAGATAGCGCAGGCCTAGCGATGCCCGTTGCGTGAACCCATACTGTCTACCCACGTTGCTGATGCTGGAATCGAAGCCATTCGCAATCGTTGGTGCTAGTGATAAGCCGCCGCCAATGATTGCCTGCAAGAGCTGCAACCCCTGGTAATAGCTGTAGGGATCTCCAATTGCCTTGCCTTCTCCGTTGAGCTGTTTGCTAATGCTTTCGGCAAGTTTATTCTGATAGGTGCCATTTCCGTTTCTCTCGGATTTAAGCCCATCAACGATGTCGAAGCCACTTACGGCGCTTTTGACCTGAAAGCCCAGCCCGGCAATGGCACCTGCGATGCCACCGCCATAGCCAATCCATTTCAGGCTATTGGGCATGCTTGATCCTGATTCCGGCTGGAGTGTCCCCTGCATGGCAACACCCACAGAGGTTGCGCGTGACGTCTGCAGGTACCCGCCGGCTTCCGTTCTTTCGCGTACCTGAATCTCTTTGCCATAGGTTATACTTGTAGTATCTTTGACCTTCTCGAGCTCAAAATCAGGCGAGAGTGGATCGAGGCTTTTGTAATAGTACTTTGTCTGGAAGTTTGCCAGCCAGGTTGTGTATTCTCTTTTTTGCCTGATTCCCTCAAGCAGCGCGGCTGCTTTCCTTGCGAAGTTGAGTGCTCTTCCAAGGTCTCCTTCCTCTTGTTTCAGTTCTTTGATATAAGTTAGGCCGACGTCGTTCCTGATCGTTTTGGTCCCGTATCCATAGGGGCCAAATGTTCCGATCATGCCAACTGTCCTCTTTTCCTTGCCATTCGCTATCGGCTCGAAGCCTGCCTCCGCATTTATGACCTTGTAAAAAATGTTTTGTGACGGAAGTGGTCCTTCGGCGCTTCGTATCGCGCCCCGTGGCAGTCTCCAGTCTGTCTGTGGTGACGAGTTCGGGATCTGAAGCTGCCAGCGCGTCCGTGTCTGTCCTAAAGCAGGCCCGAAAACCCCAGTGTTCTGCCCTTTCGGATTACCAAACCTCGCGGCTGTACCACCACTCCATCCCACTGAGCCGCCCGATGAACCGGGCATTTCGCTTGATGCACTTAGCAGCGATGTTGCCTTTAATACCGCTGCTGGCGATGGTGCCAGCAGTAGATCAGCCCTACTGAACTCGGTGCTTCCAGCCGTGGCTGAAGCCGGTGCCACAGGGGCTGGCTCCTTGGTCGGTGTGACGTCCTGCGGCGGCTTGCTGGCTGTCTTGTTCGTGAGTTGATATCCAGTCGCATCACTGCCGCTGAGGCTGAAGCTCTGCTTGATCAGTTCGCTGTCGGAGCGGGCTCCTGTGATCGTCTGCAGCGTGTTGCCGGGATCTGCCGCGGCCGGCTCGCGCCGCTGGCTGATGAGTTCAAAGCTGCCATCGCCGCTGCTGCGTAGCCCGATCGCCTCGGTGACCGTGCCGCTATCGCTGAGCAGCAGCGGCTCGTTCCAGCTCAGCTCGCCGTCGCTGCCCCAGCGCCCAATCGTGGCGTACACCTTGGCGGCTTCGCCCGTGCCAATCCGGTAGGCCAGCACGATTCCCGGCGTGTTATCGGCCTGGTTGCCACTTTTTCCGCTCGTGGGCCAGAGGTTGTCCACCAGCAGGGCCTGCAGCTTCTCGCCGCCATAGGCCCCAGGCACCACCTTGGCCTTGTCCCAGCGCTCTGCCTGGGGGTTCCACTGGCACTGCCACAACAGGCCGTCACTTTCCAGGAACGCGTAGGCGGTGCCGTTGGCGTCGTTGAGGGTCTGAATGCTGCTGGCGTAGGGCATGGGTGCAGTGAGTGATCAGGCCTGCTTCAGTCGAGCTGGTTTGGGACGAGAGGCAGAGCAGATACCCGAACCCCGATCGCCACTTGATTGAAATCAGTTTCAGCCGCGTAGGGCCGGATGTAAACCCTCCAAATGAAGGGGTGCATATGCTTGGCTGCCTGGATTCAACCAACAGACGCGATGACATTGTGGCCTTAACTTGCTGGCTCCCGGCTTGACGCTCGCCGGGAGGTCCTAACGGGTGTGTCACTGGCTACATGCGACCGTATGACCTGACACGATAAGAGCCGCATCATGCCTTTCCCATAGCAATGGCTGAGTTAGTCCAACCCTGCTCCAGTCCCTAGATGTGTCCGAAAGTTGAGATCACGCCCATGGATTGAATATTCCCCACCAGGGAATCCTGATCAGAATCGTCGCTATTCCACCCCAACTTAGCAGCGGATTTGATCAGTGCTTCTCCATGTCCATACCGCGTGTTTCGATGCGGTAGAACCAAGTGATCAGCGCTCCCACCAGCGAGGTCAGCGCCAGCAGCGGCAGCAGGCGATCGCTTCCCAAAGAACGCAACAGGCTCGGGAAGAAAAAGGCGGTGATCACGGCACCCACCTTGCCGGAGGCGGCTGCAAATCCGGCACCCAGGCCCCGCAGGCGCAACGGGAACACCTCGCCCGCCAGCAGATAGGTCTGCGAATTGGGACCGTGGTTGGTCATGAACTGGAACAGGCAAAAACCCGTCACGATCACCGGCTGGTTGGTGCTCGATCCGGCACTGCCGGCCGCG
>CAIKWV010000140.1 GCA_903831165.1 uncultured cyanobacterium | reverse complement strand
TCATTATTACCCTCCTCAACCGGTATAAGGGTTACGACTTGGCCGGGGAAGAAGTGTTGAGACAAGAATATTTCATAATCTCGCACTGTATTTCTTTCCGCTTGTGTGCGAGCTAGTAAACGCCTACGCAAATTAGCGTATAGAGCCAGGCCAGTAAAAATCAAGTTTCTTGGATTATTCTCATCGCGGTAGCACTGCATACCCATTATGTCCTTAAAGTAATCATGAAGTGTGCGCTTCTCATATAGGTCCTTATCGCTCAAATGATTTCCATCCTGTGAGGGCATGTTCGATGGTGGGCGCATACCACGCAATATCGGAATATAGAATCTCTTCGCCTGTTGTAGGCCACGGATTTCGCCATTAATGCCGCAGCCTGTTATTTTCTGCTTAAGCATTTGAAGATCTTGGCGCTCATTGGGTCTGTAGGAATTAGAAATATTATCATCCAAGCTTTCGATGTACTTGCCTAACTGGCTTCTTTCTTTTTCAACGATCCAATCATTTATTGTACTTTTGTTGAGCTGTCCGTTCATTCTTGTGATCCAACCTGGAATCTCTCTCCCAATATCCACTTGAGCAACCTCGGTGTCTCTAGACTTCAGCTTTATACTTAAGGGTTGTTGAGCCTTGAACAACTCCCGCATCAACCGAGACTTCCCCGAATTATTTGCCCCTACAAAAATCGTTATTGGCCCCAAACCATCCAGCGCCAACATCCGCGATTGCCTCATCTTCCCATGCTCCTGCGGGGGGCGCGGGCTCCACCTCATACTGCCCCGCTACCTCCCCATCCAGGCAAAGGCCGCTGAACCACGGCACATGCACGTCCTGCCCGTTGCTCTCAACCACAGTCCACCGCCATCACGACCTCCAGTCTGCCTCCAGCACAACCCCTGGCAACTGAGTGACGAGCAGGTTGTCGGGATCCAACTGATTCATGAAGCCGACCCGGTGCCCGTAGGCATACAACAGCTCATTGATGTAGCTGTTGTGATCGGGAATCGTGCCCCAGGCAGCAATGGCGCCGGCCAGGCGGCGGCAGCTGGCCAGGTGGCGCACGGCGTGGCGGTAGCGGTTGGAGCGGGCCTGCTCCAAGATCGATTCGATCATGGTCCGCAGGCATAGCGATGCCGCCAGGGGTTGCTCGGCCTCCAGTGCTTCAGCCACGGCGGCCAGTAGCAGTTCATCGGCGCGGTCGAGTTCGGCGGGCCGCGCCAGGATCAAGCTGGCGCAGCGGCGGCGATCGGGCCATTGGTGCAGAAACTCCAGGGCCGGAGCGAGATCGGGGTGCTCCAGCACCAGATCCAGCGCCCGCTCCTGGGCCTCGCCATCTTCAAAGGCCGGCAGCCGCTTGAGGTAATCGCGCAGGTGCTGGCCCGATAGGCGCAACAGGGCAAACTTCCAGCGCAGTTGCTGGGCCTCCTCGCCCCGCTGCAGCTGGTCCAAGGCGGCGATGCGGGCATCGATCCAGGGCCCTGGGCCCGGTGGGGTTTGCTGCGGCAACGGTTGAGCCGCATCGAGCAGGGCCAGGGCCTCAGCGGCGCGGCCGGCAGCCGTGAGTCGCTGGGCGATGCGGGCCGCCACCAGCGGCTGCCTCAGGGCAGCGGGCTGGTGGTCGCGATATTCGGCCAGGTAGGCCTCCGCATCACCCAGGGCATCGGCGATGGCCAGCATCGCCAGGCGCACCGTTTGGTCGAGGTCGTTGGGGTCGGGATCGAAGTCGTAATCATCGTCGTCAGCTTTATAGTCTGATTCGTCATCAGCTTCGAAATCTGATTCGAAGTCAACTTCAAAGTCTTCATCGCCATCAGGTTCGTCATCCGAATTAAAAATCGGGGCATAGAGATAACCATCCCCGTCTTCTGCTGCTTCATCTTCTTCGTCATCGAAGTTGCCGGCGTTGCCTTCCGCCTGCCCATCTTCGGCCCCACTGGGAGGGCGGTGAGACTCCATAATCTGGCGTAATTGGCCCAGGCCATCCGGCTTCAATGCCTCTTTAAGGTGCTCTATCAGGTGGTCGTACTGGCCGAGATCGTTCTCCATCAGCGCCGCTGCCACCTGCTCAGCCAGGGCCGCCGTCGATCCCTTAGCGCAGCAGGCCACCTGCCCTAAATCGGCGCTGGCCTGATGAAACAGCGGCAGCTCGGCGTCGTCGCTGCAGTCGCAGCGATCGGCCAGCGACTTGGCCAGATCCAGGAATCGCCATAGCAATTCCAGCGCCAGATCGGGATCATGGCCGGCAATCGGCCCCGCAATCGCCTGGCGCTGCCGGTCGAGATCTGTCAGCAAGGCATCGCGCCGCTTCTGATCCAACCAACGGCTGGAGCGCTCCACCGCGGCCAGCCGCTTGCGCACCTCCTGCGCCATCTCCAGTGGCCCCCGCTGCTCCGCCAACGCCAACCGCAACGCCCTCCGCGCCGCCGCATTGCC
>CAIKWV010000139.1 GCA_903831165.1 uncultured cyanobacterium | reverse complement strand
CGGCTCAATTCGCGCAATATGGCAATCCCGGACCTGGAAGATATGTTACCCTTTATGTGAAACCTGGTCAGCATGTTTTTTTGACAGTGTGCGGTCTTCGTTATGACACATCGGGGGCAGTGCGGAATGAAGGGCCTCGCTGGCGTACGACACCTCGGAATTATAGTGGATTTCAGCAACGCTCCATTCCAGGTTTGTGATGACATTTTCAGCCAGCATCCCCAAGCAGGCGATGCTCGATGCAGTAGCGGGCTATCAGTGCGCTGGACTTAAAGCCGATCTTTTTCATGATATTGTGCTTATGCACCGCTACTGTGGAGGAGGCTATGCTTAGATTGCCAGAAATAGTTTTTAGCGACATTCCCTGTGCTATCATTATAAAAACGTCAAACTCGCGAGGGCTTAAGGCATCGTGCAGTTTCTCGTTTTGGGTGTGGCTGAAGTCCTGGACCAGGACTTGCTTTGCATCAGGGGAGAGGTGCTGCCCGCCATGGATTGCCGCTTCCACGGCTTTGACAATCTCCCCGCTGGAGCACATTTTGCTGAGAAAGCAGCAAGCACCCGCACGCAACGCTTGAGCCACCAAGTAAGCATTGGCCACTTCGCTCAGCACAAGGCATTTTGTTAAATGAGATATTTCTTTAATCTCATTGAGCGTTGAGATGAGGGAACCTACTTGCCCTAGTTTATCGATCAAAATCAAGATCAAGTCAGTCTGATGCAGCATTAAGCGCGCGTCACAGATCGATGAAACTCGGATGACGGTAAAATCTTCGAATTGTTGTTCTAAAAATGCGGTCAAAAGTTCGGCCATCATCAGGTGGCCGCTAATAATCAGAATGCACTTTTTATTGCTCATGTTTTGAGTTCGGAGTCATAGTAAAAATTCTGATTAACCGGAGATTGTGGTCTGAAGGAAATTATTTTATGGGTTACCTCTCTGTGGCTGGAGGGTTGTCAGCCGCCCACAGCACACGCCGGCGTTCAGGCGGCCTTCTTTCGTAAGCCCGACAGCCGGATAGCATCAAGCTGATAGCAGCAACAACGTGTGCTGGAGGAGGAACGTTGATTTTTCATGAATGCAGATCTGCGGTCGTTTGGTGTGTCAGGTTTTCTGCGCACGACGCTCCAGTCAGTATTGTGGGGATGTCTGTTCCGGAGCATAAACAGGCCTATCCATCAAATTTGAAAAATTCCCGGCCGTTTTTTTGTGGTGCCTCGAACTGGTCCTGAACGTTTCGGGTATCAACCTTCATGACAGCATTTCTGCCCACCAGTAGCAACAATTGCAGGCGCAAGGATTGCCAGAATGTCATCTGCACTGGCAGAATGGGGACGCCGATGTTCCTTACGACGCCTACGGCAAGTTCATCCCATAAGGCAATCATTCCGTAATCTTTGCGATTGGTGACCTCAAGTTTCGGCAAACCATGGCGAAGACACCATTGATGAATGCGTTCTTCATCTTGTGCGTCACCGGCACGTGCGGTGAAGATCTTGACAGTACGACCCGTTTTGATCCAATAGCGCACCCGTTTAAGCATGGGCGGTATTGCTGTGCCAATGTCTCGGGGGTCTGTGTCGGGAGCAGACTTGGCTAAGGTGCCATCGAGGCCTACTCCGATCCAGCTCTGCCTGGAATATCTTGGGTGCTGGAGTAGTTCTCTATCAATTCGTTGAATTTCAAGCATTGATAGAACTATAACCGCCCCGACCACTTTTTGAACGATGACTTTTGGTCTATTTGGGTTAACCTCAGTTTATAGAAATGAAAGCCTCGGAATTACAAATTGAATCAGAAATATCGGGCATCGATTCCGGACTTGAATGCATTCGGCTAATCAGCATTTCAGTGGCGAGCACCCTTGGATATTTCATGGAATTTATGCCGAGGTAAGGTGAGTAGTTGATAGGTTTTGGGACGTCTCTTCTGCAGCCCTGCAGCAGCGTGTTTCGTACGCTGGTGATAGCTTCAAGCATTCCACCGCTCCAGCATGGATCTTTTTTCGGACAGTCATGACAAGGGGCGAACGGTGGAAGTCGGGGGCCTTTAGGGGCACGCTTGGATGGAGCATCGCGCCTGTGGAGCGGCGATAACGAGATTAGACACCTCGCGCGCGCCCGAGTTCACCGCGAAGATCGGCGAACTGCATTTTGAGAGTGGCTTTTTTTGGAGCGACGGTTGTGCGGGCGCTGGGCGCGGGAAATGCTTTTCTGCCGCAGGAACTTGAAGCGCGTTTCCTCTCGCTGGATGTCTTCCCGTATTAGCTGGATCCGCTTGTTGAGCTGGTCTGCGGCGGTGCTCGGGCTTTCTTCGGATGCAGAGACGCCGTCTGTGGAGCCGGAACCGTTGACGTAGAGCCTTGAGAGAGTGCCTATTTTGTTCTTGGTTACACCAAGACGGTCCATGATGTAGCGCAGGGCGGTGAGGGCCATGCTGATCTCTTGGTTGCAGTTGCGCGCTTCGAGGGAGTCAGGTTCGACTTCCTGCTGGCGGCTTAGGCAGTTGTTCATTCGTTCCTGCCAGTCCTCCAGAGAGGCCATCTGCCCATGCCAGCTGGATAGGTGCTCGCTGGTGGCGCGCAGTTTGGCTGCGACCTCGGCGCTCTCCTGATCTTGGATGCGGCGCGCTTCGGTGTTGATTGAGCGAAGCTCCTCGTAAATGCCACGCTCTTTTTGCGCTCCGGTGGTGAGGATGTCGATCTCCTGGCGCAGTTCTTTTTCCTGCATGCCCATCTGCGCGAGACGCTGGCGGGTTTCGGTTTCCTGTTGGCTGACGGCGTCGCAGTGTGCAGTGGCGATGGCCAGCTGCTGGGTGGTGTCGTTGAGAATAGCATCCACCTGCGTGCGGCGCTCGGCGGCGGCTTCCACCTGGCGGGTGACGCCACCGAGGTGCTCCTTTATGGAGGCCAGCTTCGCCTGATTGGCGGCGAGGGCTTCAAGGCTTACCTTAATCTCATGCGCGAGGGTGAGCTCCTGCTCGACGGTGGCGAGGGCGCTGCGTGTAGCTTCCAGCTTGAGTTCTTCTCCGGCCAGGATCGCGCGGGTGGCGTTAAGGCTGCCTTCTGTGTCGTGCAAGTTGGTCTGTAGGTCAGAAAGCTTGGAGGTGGTCTCGGTGAAGCTGGCCTGCTGTTCGGAGAGTTCCTTGCGCACGGAGGTTACGCTGGCGGAGAGGTCGGCAAGCTCTTCACGAGCTTGGTCTGCAGCTACAATGGATACTTCGCGCTCGGTCTTGCGCCGAAAAATTTGGGCTTCAACCTCGCCGAGAATGGCCTCTTGGGTACTCTGGCGGGTGGATATGTTTTCCAGCTCGTGGTCAAGCGCCTGCTTGCGCTCGTCGGCGTGGTGGCAATGCTCCAAAGTCTGCTGCAGTCGTGCGGCGGCGGCGGCGATCTCGGCCCGACCAGACTCCAAGCGAATGCCTACTTCCTCATGGTTCTGGGTGATGAGCTGGAGGCTGATCTTAGCCTCGATGCGCTGCTGGTGAACAGTTTCGAGAACGCAGCTCTGCTCCTGTATCTGAGTTTCCAGCTGCTGGGTCTGCTGCTGGAGCATGTGAATGCGTTCTCCCAGCATGGACTCATCCTCCTGGCGCTCCTGAATGCTCTGGGTCAGGAAGGATAGGCGTGTATGGGCAGCCAGGCAGTCCGTGCGCGTGGTTTCCAGGCGCTGCTCGGTGGCGGTCAGGTCGGTGCGGCAGGTCTGCAGGGTTTCGGCGGTGGACTGGCGGGTGTTGACCAGGACGACGATTTCTTCTCCCAGTGAACAGTGCTGCTCTCCCAGGTCTGTGAGGGCGAGCTCCATGGCTCTGATCTGGCCCTCCATCAGCAGGCGACGGTCCGCTTGGGCGACGAGCTCGTCGTTATATTGCTGGATCTGCTGTGCGGCGGCAGCTTCCCGGTCCTCCAGTTCCCTCACAGCGCGGCCTAGGTCTGCCAGCTCTGCGATGGCTTCTGTGCATTCGTTCAAGGCGATGCCCAGTTTCTCCTCGCTGCGGGCCAGCTCTTCTCGGCGGGAGGTCAGAGCCACGGTGGCGGATTCTTCGTCCGCACGCAGCTTTATCATGGCAGACTCACTTTCCCCGCGTTGCACCAAAAGGGCAGTGAGGGCCTGATCCTGACGCGTGGACTCTGCGCGCAGGTCCTGCAACGAGGCAGCTGTCGCATTGCTCTGACCTTCCAGATCCACGAGCGTACTCTCCATCGTCACGCGGACCTGGTTGGTTTGTTCCACGGCCTGACGTAGCTCCTGCAAGCAGGAGCGTTCATCCATAATGGCACGGCGGGTCAAATTGAGAGAAGACTCCGCTTCTAGACGCTGCTGGGTGAGCTGCTTAAAATCCTTTTCCAGTGCCTGGTAGCGGCCATTCAGGTCCAGCACATGGGCGGTGACGCGGCTGCCGGCCTCCTCCAGGGAATTGAGTCGCTCCTGCTCGAGCCTGAGGCGGCTCTCCCTATCCTTCACGCTGACCTCAAGGCGCGCCACGCTTATGGTCAGCTCCTGCTGTCGGTTCTCAAAGCGGACGACCTCTGATTGAGCCACGACGATTCGTGACTGCTGGCGGGTGACTTCATCGATGGCATTCTGCAGCAACACTTTCAAATCTTCACTGCGGAGGTCCTGCAAGGCGTGCTCTTCGCGACGCTCCATGAGCAGCCGTGTTGCAGAGGCGACTTGGGATTCAAGGTTGACTTTATAATTTTCAGCCTCACCTAACTGCTCCCGGGTCTGCTCCAACCGACCCTGCTCCTGAAGGAAGCGACTGTTAATGTCCTGTTGGCGGCGCATAAGCAGCTCGCGCTGGGCATTGAGGTTTCCTAGCTTTTCATTCAGACTGGTCTCCGCATTGAGCAGGTTGTTAACCTCCGTTGTTTTCTGTGAATGCAGCCGTGTCAGTTTGTTGAGCTCCAGTTCCCGCTTTTCACACTGTTCCTGAGCGCTCTGCAACTTTGCGTGCCAGAGCTCATAAGTCGCCTTCGCATCATCTGCAGCCGTAGTAATTTCCGCCAGCCGCCCCATCGGTCCTTGTGACTTGAAGATTGGCTTGGAAATGCGATCGTGGTCTAGTTCAATGACGTTTAGACTCATAATTTTGATCTTTAGCAGAATGAAAAGGCGCTACAGTTGCTTTCGCAGGATGGGTTTTTAAAAAAACTGTGTTCTATCAACTTTAGATGTATGCAAAATTTCACAGACCCTCAAAGTCATTAGTGGGTTAACACATTTAGGTAATTCATACGGATGGAAGCCCGAAGTTGCGGTGACGAGGCATTTATTCATGGACCTCCGAGATCACTTTACGGTCACCTCAAGCAATTGCGCGCCATCTTCAGCGAAGTATCTTCTGCCATGCAGAAGGCAGCCCGACGTGGAGATACTGCACGAACGGGTTAGTGGGCTTTGGAACTGTGGCAGCGCGGTTTTTGCAAGCATTTGTGGAGCGACCGCTCACGATCAGCGCAGAGGACCTCTGGGGCATCTGCGAAGCACAGCCAGCAGTGGCGCTGTCATGGTGGGCGGTGGAATCGCCTGGCCTGCCATTCGCGAAGCGATGTCAAGCGGGGCGGTTGTGGTGGATGGCTGGTCTCACGCG
>CAIKWV010000138.1 GCA_903831165.1 uncultured cyanobacterium | reverse complement strand
GCTCCATTCCGGTTGATCGGGCCAACGGGAGCGCACCTGCAGGGCGAGTCCTGCCAACACCAGGAGCCAGAGCAGAACGGCGGCTGAACCAAGCAGCTGTTGACCCCACCCACCGATCTGCATAGCCAAGGCGGGGTTTTCAGGCGGCCTGTTGCATGTTGCTCAACAGGCGCAGCTTCATGATGGCCTTCGCCTCCAGCTGCCTCACCCGTTCCCGTGAGACGTTGATCTGCCTGCCGATTTCGGCGAGTGTGAGTGGCTCGCTGCCTTCCAGGCCAAACCGCAGTTTGAGGATCTTCTGCTCCCGGTCATTGAGCTGGGAAAGCCAGGTGCCCAGGTGCTCCTTCTGCAGATGGCGATCCAGGGAATCGAAGTGCTCACCACTGGCCGGATCGGCGATCAGTTCGCCCAGGGTGCTGCGATCTTCTTCGCCGCGGGCGTGGGCATCGAGGGAGGCGCAGGGGGCGCTCTGGGAGATCAGCTCATCGAGTTCCTCCGGCCCCATCCCCAGGGCATGGGAAAGCTCGAGGCGGTTGGGCTGCCGTCCTAGCCGATGGGAGAGCTCCCGGGTGATGCGACGCATCTTGGAGAGCTTTTCGCTGATATGAATCGGCAGGCGAATGGTGCGGGCACTGTTATCAATGGCCCGCGTCATGCCCTGGCGGATCCACCAGTAGGCATAGGTCGAAAATTTATACCCCATCGCGGGGTCAAATTTGTCGACGGCGCGCTCCAGACCGATGGCTCCTTCCTGAACCAGATCGAGCAGTTCCAATCCCTGGTTCTGATACTTCTTCGCCACGCTGACGACGAGCCGAAGATTGGCCGCCATCATCCGATCGCGGGCCCGTTGGCCCATGCGCAGCTGCCGTTGTTGCTTGGCGGTGAAGCCTTCGCCGATTTCGAGGGTCAGGCGTTTGGCGGCCTGGACGTGGTGGGCGAGTTCGATCTCTTCAGCCGGTGTAAGCAGCGGCACCCTGCCGATCGTGCCCAGGTACCAGCCGATCGAGTCGGCGCTCAGTCGCCCGTTGGCTCGCTGATTGGCGGCCTTGATGGCCGCGGCTTTGGATTTGGACGTGGTCTTGGCGGTGCCCGCTGCCGCAGCCGTGGGAGCGCCAGAAAAAGGGTCAGACAGAACCGTGCTGCCCGAACCAGAATTACTTGAGTCAGTCACTGCGTAGCTCTCGCCTGCGCTGACGCCATCGGCGTGCAGCACATCGTGAGCGGAATGCAGAGGTGTCCCCATCACCCCAGGCCTCCGAATGAATTTGGCCGGAATGTAGCACCGCTACGGCAGAGGTGTCGTTTGTAAACGGAAAAATTCCTGTACAAACCTCGCTTGGGTTTGGTTTCGGTGTTGTCGGTTACATCGAGCCCCCCCCGGTTATCCGTTGGCCAGGCCGCCACGCCAGCGTTCCATCAATGTGGCCTGCACCCTCCGTTGATCGCCTTCCGGTTGGCGCTGGGCAAAGTGACCGTCACTGTGCATGTGCCAGGCGCCGGTGTCTTCGAGGTAGAGATCCATCAGTCGTTCCAGTTGGCCGCGCAGCTGGGGGTCTTCAATCGGAGCAACGGCCTCGACGCGGCGGTCCAGATTGCGGGGCATCCAGTCGGCGCTGCCGATGAACATTTCGCTTTGGCCGCCATTGCCGAACCAGAACAGGCGGGAGTGTTCCAGGAAGCGCCCGATCACGCTGGTGATGCTGATGCTCTCACTGACCCCGGGCACGCCGGGTCGCAGGCTGCACATGCCCCGGATCACCAGCTCAATGCGCACTCCCGCCTGGGAGGCCTCATAGAGCAGGGCGATGATCGCCGGATCGACTAGGGCATTCATCTTGCCGCGGATGTGGCCGTCACGGCCGTTGCGCGCATGCTCGATTTCGCGGCGGATCAGCCCCTCCATCCCCTTGCGCAGGGTGACGGGCGCCACCAGCAGCTTGCGGAAACTCTGCTGTTTGGAGAAGCCGGTGAGATAGTTGAACAGTTCCACCACGTCCTGGCCGAAATCTTCCCGCGCGGTGAGCATGCCGACGTCGGTGTAGAGATTGGAGGTCTTGGAGTTGTAGTTGCCGGTACCGATGTGCATGTAGCTGCGCAACCGCTCCTTCTCCCGTCGCACCACCAGCGCCACCTTGGTGTGGGTCTTGAGGCCGATCACCCCGTAGACCACGTGCACGCCGGCATGTTCCAGCTGCCGCGCCCACTGGATGTTGTTGTCCTCATCGAAGCGGGCCTTGAGTTCCACCAGGGCCATCACCTGCTTGCCGTTCTCGGCGGCGCGGATCAAGGCCGCCACCACCGGTGAATCCTTGGAGGTGCGATACAGGGTCATCTTGATCGCCAGCACCAGAGGGTCTTCCGCCGCCTGATGCAGAAACTCCTCGACGGAGGTGGCGAACAGGTCGTAGGGGTGGTGCAGCAGCACATCGCCGTGGCGGATCACCCGGAAGATGCTTTCGAATTCCTCCTGCTTCAGGGAGCCATCGGCCAGGCGGCTGCGCTGGGCACGGGCCAGTCGGGGCACGGTGCGGCCCTGATACGGCGCGTCGCGCAGCTGGGGCAAGGGAATGCCGGTCAGGCTCATCAGGTCATCGAGGCCGAGTGGGCCATTGATGCGATAGAGGTCCTCCGCGTCCACATCGGTGCCTTCCATCAGCACTTGGACGATTTCGTCGGGCATCTCGTCGGCCACCTCGAGTCGCACCACCTCGCCGCCCATCCGTCGTTTGCGCAGCCCCTCCTGCAGGGCCTCCATCAGGTCATCGGCCTCGAGATCGCGCAGTTCCAGGTCGGCGTCGCGGGTGACCCGGAAGAAGTAGTGCCCCTCCACCGTCATGCCGGGGAACAGCAGCTGCAGGTTGAAGGCCACCAGCTGCTCCAGTGGCACGGCGGTGAAACAGGGGGTGGGGATGCGGGCGCAGAGCTCGGTGGGGATCTGCACGAAGCGCGGCAGGATCTTCTGAGGCACCTTCACCCGGGCGAACTGTTGCTGGCCCGTGTCAGGGTCACGGATCAGGGCCGCCACATTCAGGCTCAGATTGCTCATGAACGGGAACGGGTGGGCCGGATCGACGGCCAGCGGCGTCAGCACCGGAAAGATCGAGCGCTGGAAGTAGTCATCGGCCCAGGCTTTCTGTTGTTCGTTCAGGCGCAGGTCATCGATCAGCTGTACCCCGTACTCGGCCAGGTGGGCCTTGAGCGAATGGCGGTAGTGCTGCTGCTGCAGCTCCAGCAGTGGCCGCAGCTTGGCGTGGATGGCCTGAAGTTGCTCCTGGGGGGTGAGACCGTCGTCGCTGCGGGTGGTGATGCCCGCTTCCAGCTGGGATTTGAGGGAGGCCACCCTCACCATGAAGAATTCGTCGAGGTTGTTGCTGAAGATGGCGCTGAACTTCGCCTGTTCCAGCAAGGGTGTGTGTTCGTCAAGAGCCTGGGCTAGAACGCGATGATTGAAGTCGATCCAACTCAACTCGCGGTTGATATACAGCTCTGGAGCAACGACCGGTTTTGTCATGGTGCTCCCTGCTCCTGCCATTGGGGCACGAACGTAGCAATCTCAGCGCCCCGGTCCGTGTATCGGCGGCGGTTGACCGGGCAGGCCGCCGGCCACCAGCACCGCCACCCCCAGCATCAGGGCGATCCCCAGCCAGAAGGGGGCCTGCTGATTGACATTCACGTAGGCCAGGCCAGCCAGGGGTGGGCCGAGGAAGCTGCCCAGGCTCTGCAGGCCCTGCAGGCTGCCCAGGGCGGCGCCCTGGCCGCTGGCATCAAGGCGCCGGGATACCAGGCTGCGCAGGCAGGGGGTGATCAGGCCGGTGCCGCTGGCCAGGATCGCCACCGCCGGAAACACCACGGCCTGGGCATGCTCCACCGGAGCCAGGGGAATCATCAGGCAGCCCACCACCACCAGGCCCACCCCCGCCAGGCTCAGGCGCCATTCGCCGAAGCGTTTCACCAGCGGTCCGATCAGGCCGCCCTGGACCACGGTGGCCACCACCCCCACCACGACAAAGGCGCTGGCCGAGATGCCCGGTCCCCAGCCGAAGTGCTGCTTGAAATAGACCACCAGCTCGGCGGTGAAGCCGCTGAAGGCCAGAAAGAACAGCAAGAAGGCCAGGCACAGGCGCCGCACCTGGGCATTGCCGAACACGCGCGCCAGCTGGCTGAAGGGCTGCAGCTCCCGTTTGCGCGGCAGGGCCAGGCGGGCTTCCACCGGATGCGTTTCCGGTAGCAGGGTGACCACCACCACCAGGTTCAGCAGGGCGAAGCCCAGGGCCATCAGCACCGGTAGGTTGACCGAGATGCGGGACAGCAGGCCGCCCAGGGCTGGTCCGAGGATGAAGCCCAAGCCGAAGGCCACGCCGATCAGACCGAAGGCCCGGGCCCGTTGTTCCGGCGCTGAGATGTCGGCCAGCACGGCTCCGGCCGTGGCCGCCGTGCCGCCACTGACGCCATCGATCAGGCGGGCCAGGAACATCAGGGCCAGGGGCACGCCCGCCGCCGTGGCCCCGGGCCAGAGCCGCTGCCAGGGCAGGCTGATGGTGAGGGCGAACAGGGCGAGCCCCAGCACGGAGCCGGCGACGCAGATCGTGATCACCGGCTTGCGGCCGAAGCGGTCGCTCATGGCGCCGATCAGGGGGGTGACGGCGAACTGGGCCAGGGCGTAGCAGCCCCCCAGCAGGCCGACGGTCAGGCCGAGGTTGCGGCCATCATCCGTGAAGTCCGCCAGCAGGAACGGCAGCAGCGGAAAGACGATGCTCTCGCCCAGGCGGTCGTTGAGCAGGGTGAGAAAGGCGCTCAGCAGCGTCGAGGGGCGCTTGAGTCCCATGGGCCGTTCAGCGTGACCCTCACCCTCCCATGGCCGGGGTCGGCGGATTTTTGGTTGCAGGGTTTGAAATCTCCGGCCCCGACCCCTAGCCTTGGTTTCCCAAGGGCTCGCCTTCGATTTCCCTCCCCGACTCCGCGATCTCCGCTGCTGATGGGGGACCCTCCGATGAGGTTCGGCCTGCTTTGCCGCCCGCACTTCTGAGCGCTCGCGTCGTGGTGATCTCGGATTTCAACTGCCCGTACTGCTACACGCTCAATGAGTGGCTGTCGGCCATGGGACTGGCGGGCCAGGTGCGCTGGGTGGGAGTGGAGCACAAGCCCCATCTGCCCGTGGGTTTCGAGCAGGACAATCGCCCCGACGATCTGACGACCCTGCGCAAGGAGGTCCGTGATGTGAGCGTGCGTGCCCCCGAGGTGGGGGTGACCCTGCCGCCGGTCTGGATCAACTCGCACAAAGCCCTGCTACTGCAGGCGGCCCTGGAGGACGAGGCGCCCGAGGTGGCCCATCGCTTCCGCCAGGAGGTGTTCCGTCGCTTCTGGCGCCAGAGCCTGGACATCTCCGCTGAAGAGCAGCTGCAGGCCGCCCTCGACGCCACTGGCGTCACCCTGGAGGAAGGGGCCTTCTTCGATGAAGAGGAACTGGCCAGCACCACCGACTGGTGGCAGCAGGAGCTCGATCGCATCCCCTGCATGCTGGCGCCGACCGGTGCCCGCCATCTGGGCCTTCAGGATCGCCGGGCGGTCGAATCCTTCGTGCTCGGAGCCCTGCGCGAACCGCCGCCGGGTGTCGGTTGTCGATGAACAGCTGGGGCTCCGGCCCGGATCCTGGCGACGATGATCCGTGCCGGCGCCTGCGGCGTCAGGTTCGGCGGCTCGAATACGAACTGGGCCAGGCGGTGGGGGTGTTGCCCCACCTGCGCCAGATGGTGGAGTTCAGCGGCGATCTGCTGTTGCTGCTCGACGCTGACGGGCTGCTGCTCGAGAGCAATGGCCGCCTGGCGAAGCTGCTGGCCTTGCCGGTGGACGAATGGCACCGCCTCCCCCTGGAGGGCTGGTTGGCCCTGCCTGCCCAGGTGGCGGTGCTGCGGCAGCGCCTGGAGGCCCTCGGCGCCGGTGGGGCCCTGCGGATGGAGGTCGATGTCCGCCAGGCCGAAGGTGAGCCCCTGCCGATGGAGTTGGAGGCCCTCCGCCTGGAACAGCCCCGGTCCAGTGGGGGCAGCGAGGCCCGTTGGACCCTGTCGCTGCGGGACATCAGCGAGCGTCGCCGGCTGGAATCGAGTCAGGCGATGCTGCAGGTGCAGCAGACGCTGATTCAGGAGTTGCGCGGCAGCGAGAAGCGCTACCGGGATCTGGTGAATCAGTTGGCCGACGGGCTGGCCCTGCTCGATCTGGGCCAGCGGATCCAGTTCGCCAATCCGGCCATGGGCGCTTTGCTGGGGTGTGACGGCGAAGGGGTGAGGGGCCGGAGCCTGAGCGAATTCATCGCCCCTGACGATCTCTCCACCTGGCAGCAGCAGGTGGGGGCCCTGTTGGCCGGTCGCCATCGCCGTTGTGAGCTCGGCGTCATCGATGCCAGTGGGCGCCGCCGGTTGCTGGAGCTGGAGTTCAGCCCCCGCTGGAGCGCGGCCGGCCTGCACGAGGGCACCATGCTGCTGGCCCGGGATGTGAGTGAGCTCACCGCTGCCCGGCTCGAACTGGAACGGCTGGCCTTCTGCGATGAGCTCACCGGCCTGGGCAACGAAGGGAGCAGCCGTCGCTTCCTTGCCGATCACCTCAGCCGTCGCCGCGACATTCCGCTGGCGCTGATGTGGCTGGATCTCGACGGTTTCCGGCGGGTCAACCACACCAATGGCCGCTTGATCGGCGATCGGGTGCTGTGTGCCGTGGCCGATCACCTGCGGGGTTGGCGTGCCCCCGGCGACTGGCTGGCGAGGATGGGGGGTGATGAATTCCTGGTGATTCGCCCCGGTCTCGATCGGGACGGGGCCTGGGCGATGGCTGCGGATCTCCAGCGTTCCCTGGCCTGTGGCGTGCCGCTGCCCAGTGGCGAGGGGCTGGGCATCGGCTTCTGTGCCGGCCTCAGCCTCCATCCCGAGCAGGCTGGCGATGCGGACAGCCTGCTGCGCCAGGCGGCCACGGCCCTCGGCCAGGCCCATGACGCCGGCCAAGGGCTGGTGATGGTCTACGAGAGCGGTTTCACCGAGACCTTGCGGGTGGAGCTGAGCCTGGAGGGGCGGCTGCGCCAGGCCCTCGACAGTGGTGGGCTGCGGTTGGTCTATCAGCCCCAGGTGGACCGGCAGGGCCGCCTGATCGGCAATGAGGCCCTGGCCCGCTGGCGCGATGGTGAGCGCGGCGAGGTCAGCCCGGCCGCCTTCATTCCCCTGGCGGAACGCACCGGCCTGATCCAGTCTCTGGGCCGCTGGGTGCTGGAGCAGGCCTGCGCCCAGCAGCGCCGGTGGCAGCTGGCTGGTCTCAATCCACCGCCGGTGGCGGTCAATGTCTCCCCGCGTCAGTTGCTGGCGGCGGTGACGCCGATGTCGGAGCTGGTGGCGGCCGCCCTGGAGCGCCACCAGCTGGCGCCGGACTTCCTGGAGCTGGAGATCACCGAATCGGGCATCTTGCCGATCACGGGGGTGAGCGCCGAGATCGAGCGGCTCGCCAGCCTGGGCGTCACCCTGGCGATTGATGATTTCGGCACCGGTTACTCCTCGCTCGAGTCCCTGCACCGGTTGCCGATCAACAAGCTCAAGATCGATCAGAATTTCACCGCCAATCTCACCACCAGCGCATCGGCCCGGGCGATCGTGCGCACCGCCCTGACGATGGCCCGAGAGCTGGGGATGCAGACCCTGGTGGAAGGGGTGGAGACTGCCGACCAGGCCGCCCTGTTGGTGGGCCTGGGCTGCGATGGCTACCAGGGCTACTACTTTGCCCGCCCCCTGGAGGTGGAGGCGTTCACGGCCCTGCTGCAGGAGCGGCAGCAAGGGGGCCCCGGCTGAAAGCCAGGCGCCTGGAGCCAGTCAGCCCGTACCGCATTCCCTGTCTATGCGCAGACGGTCACCCTTGGGGCCGGCTGTCGCGAATCTCCCTTGGCCGGCGGCGGGCTGGTGCGGACGTTGTCAGGCTTGGAGCCAATCCCGGCCTGGTTCCATGCCCTCCTCGCCCACCGTCCTGGCGTCGCCCGTG
>CAIKWV010000137.1 GCA_903831165.1 uncultured cyanobacterium | reverse complement strand
GCGCATCGCCAGTGGCGATCTGTTCCAGGCCAACCTCACCGCCTGCTGCGAGACCCTGCTGGCGCGGCCGGCCGATCTGCTGGCCCTGCATGGACGGCTGCGCCGGCACTGTCCGGCCCCGTTCAGCGGCCTGGCGGTGGCAGGCGACGAGGCCCTGATCTCCGCCTCACCCGAGCGCTTTCTGCGGCTCGATGCCGACGGCGGCATTGAGACCCGGCCGATCAAGGGCACCCGCCCCCGCAGCGCCGATCCGCGGGCCGATGCCGACTCCGCCGCCGCCCTGGTCTGCGATCCCAAGGACCGGGCCGAGAACGTGATGATCGTCGATCTGATGCGCAACGATCTGGGACGGGTCTGCCAGCCGGGCTCCATCGACGTGCCCCAGCTGCTGGGCTTGGAGAGCTACGCCCAGGTGCACCACCTCACCTCGGTGATCACGGGCCAGCTTCAGCCTGGAAACACCCTGGTAGATCTGCTGCGGGCCTGCTGGCCGGGGGGCTCGATCACCGGAGCGCCGAAAGTGCGGGCCTGCCAGCGCCTCCATGCGCTGGAACCGGTGGCGCGTGGGCCCTACTGCGGCTCTCTGTTCCACCTCGGCGCCGACGGCAGCTTCGACAGCAACATCCTGATCCGCACCCTGATGGTCAAAGGGCGGCGGCTGCGGCTGCACGCCGGCGGCGGCATCGTCGCCGACTCCGATCCCCGGGGGGAAGCGGTGGAGATGGGCTGGAAGATCCGGCCCCTGCTGGAGGCCCTGGCCTGATGGACAGCAACCACCACGCTCAGGGCGCGCCGATCGCCTGGATCGCCGACCCCCCAGTTGACGTTGCCTCCCCTGACGTCGAGTCCCTTGACGCTGCCGGCCGCAGCGTTGCGGTCGATGACGGCGACAGCGTTGAGCTTTCCTGCGATGACCTGTCCAGCCATGACGTCGGCACGGCGGAGGTTTCTGTTGTGGGCCTGCCCGGTGCTAATGCTGCCGCCACAAGCCTTTCCATCGCTGACGTTGCCGGCAACGGCGTGCACATCGCTGGCATTGCCACAGTTAGCGTTGCGACCGCTGATGCATCCGACCATGACGTCAGCACCGATCACGGTGGCGGCAGTTCGGCGTTGGTCCATGGCCGCTGGGGCCACCCGGACCAGCTGGCCCTGCCCCTGAGCGACCGGGGTCTGCAACTGGCCGACGGCCTGTTTGAAACCGTGCTGGTGGAGGAGGGCCAGCCCCTGCTGCTCCGCCAGCATCTGGAGCGCTGGCGGAGCTCCGCCGCCCTGCTCGGCATGGCAGCTCCCCCCGGCGCAAGGGCGCTGACGCCCCGCATTGCTGAGGCGGTGCAGCGCAGCGGCATCCAGCAGGGGGCGTTGCGACTCAACTGGAGCCGGGGCAGTGGCGGGCGCGGCCTGGATCTGCCGGCCGCTGGCGAACCCCAGCCAGTCCATCGCTTCTGGCTGCAGCTGGTGGCCTGGCAACCCAGCTTCCACCCGCTCACAGCGATCATCAGTCGCCAGGAGCGCCGCCATGCCGACAGCCTGCTGAACCGATGCAAGAGCTTCGCCTACGCCGCCCAGATCCAGGCCCGGCGCGAAGCCCGCACCAGCGGCGCCGACGACGCCCTGCTGCTCAACGGCCGCGATGAGCTCTGCTGCGGCAGTGCCGCCAACCTGCTGGTGCTGCGGGGCGGCCACTGGCTCACCCCCGCAGACGACAGCGGCTGCCTGCCCGGCATCATGCGGCGTCGGGCCCTGGAAAGCGGCCTGGCGCGGCAAGCCAGCCTCAGCCGCGGCGACCTGCTGAGCAGCGACGGTGCCCTGCTGATCAACAGCCTCAGTTGCCGTCCCCTGCTCAGCTGCGATGGCCAGGACCTGCCACCGGTGCCTGAGGCGGCGGAACTCTGGCGCAGCCTGCTGAGCGACAACGTTGCCGCACTGACGGACGGCTGAGCAAGGCGACGCCGAAGCACAGCCAGCCCGGATTCACGGGCTGGCCAAACATCCACCCAGGGAAGAAGGCTCAGCCGGACTGAGGATCAACCGCTGCCCGACGACCCTGGCCGCGGTTGGGGAACCACACCTCCCGGGTCATCGGTTGGAAGGCCGCCCTCACACACCTCCCGCAGGCCAGAGGTGCATGAGGATGGCGCCGTTGCTCTGGGGCCTCAGTAGCAGCCCTGCACCGAGATGCGATAGGTGAAGCCGGTGGCCGCCATGTTGTCGGTGGCACCCACCTTGATGTTCACCTGGCTGACGAGCTTGCCGGGCACCGCCTGCACGCGCACGGAACCACCGCTGCCGGGATC
>CAIKWV010000136.1 GCA_903831165.1 uncultured cyanobacterium | reverse complement strand
GCTCAAGTCCCGCCTGCGTCTGGACGACACCCTGGATGTGTTGCCTGTGCACGGCATCGCCGGCCTGCTCGGCACCCTGCTCACCGGGGTCTTCGCTGTGCGCAGCCTCAACCCGGCCGGCGCCGATGGCCTGATTGCCGGCCAGGGTCGCCAGCTCTGGCTGCAGCTGCAGGCCGCCGGCTTCACCGTGCTGTGGGTCGCTGTCGGCACCTACGTGGTCTTGCAGATCATCCGCGCCTGGTTGCCGCTGCGGGTCAGCGACACCGAGGAGCGCCAGGGACTGGACATCAGTGTCCACGGCGAAGAGGCTTACAACACCGAGTTCACGGGTTGAACAGGTCGGCCTCAGCCCAGCTGTTCTTGGCGGACCTGGAGTCAGAACGGCGTGACGGCAGCCACAGCGGACCCGTGGGCTCGGGCCATGGCCCCCCCAGAAGTGGCCAAACCGCAACCGCCGCTGCGGAGCTGGTTGCGGGCCGGTCGGTGCCTGCAGCCCAGACGCTGCCGGCGACTGCGGCTCTGACCTCCCTAAGGTCAGCCAGGTCGACCAGCCAGGACCCAGGCTCCGGTGCTGGGTCAGCGTCCGACTGGAACACGTCGCGGGCGTTGGACCTGGAACCGGCGGCTTCCCTTCGCTGAGACCCCAACTCCTGGCAGTGCACCTGCCGATGCCACCCTGCCGTTCCCTCCAGCCTCGCGATGGCCACCTACCTGATCACCGGCGCCAACCGCGGCATCGGCTACGAGTACTGCCGTCAGCTGCAGCAGCGAGGGGAAACGGTGGTGGCCGTCTGCCGAACCCCATCGCAGCCTCTGGAGGACCTGGGTGTCCGAATTGAGGCGGGGGTCGATCTGACCAGCGAAGCCGCGGTCAACAGCCTGGTGGAGCGGTTGGACAGCCTGCCCCTCGATGTACTGATCAACAATGCCGCCATCCTGGAGACGATCTCGCTCGACCAGCTCGATCTCGAGAGTGTGCGCCGTCAGTTTGAAGTCAATGCCATCGCCCCCCTGCGACTCACCCGGGCCCTGCTGGCCAATCTGCACCCGGGCGCCAAGGTGATCCTGATGACCAGCCGCATGGGTTCGATCGCGGACAACAGCTCCGGTGGCTCCTACGGCTACCGGATGTCGAAGGCGGCGCTCTGCATGGCCGGCAAATCGTTGGCCATCGACCTGCAACCGCGGGGCATCGCCGTGGCGATTCTCCATCCCGGTCTGGTGATCACCCGCATGACGGGCTTCCACCGGCAGGGCATCAGCGCCGCTGAGGCGGTCGCCAATCTGCTCCAGCGCATCGAGGCGCTGACCCTGGCCAGCACCGGCAGCTTCTGGCACGCCAATGGCGAGCTGTTGCCCTGGTGAACCGTGATGTGGCGCTGGAAGCCGGCTAACGGATTTGAACCGATGACCTTCGCTTTACAAAAGCGCTGCTCTACCACTGAGCTAAGCCGGCTTGGGCGTTGACCCACGGCAACTTTAGGCAATGGCCGGCCGGAGCCAGGACCTTGGTCGGCTTCGGGTGTCAAGCGACAGCAAGGAGCACAGCGGGCAAGCGAAGCTGCAGGAACCAAATCAACCTGCCGATCCAGGTGCAGTCACCAGGGCGGCTTTGCGGGTTCGAGCGGCAATCCGGCGCGATCGAAGCCGCTGCGCAGCCAGAATCTCCCTCGCCCGGATGCCGCCCGCCGACGGGTCCAACCGCCTGAGATTGATGCAGCAGCAGCCCCAGAACCCGCTCCAGCCAGTACCAGCACGGTTGGCGTTGGCCCGCTTCACCGTTCGGGCCCTGCGCATCAGCGCCAGCACTGTGGCGATCGTTGCGCTGCTTCGTCAGCAATGGCTGGCGGGAACCTGCTTTGCCATGGCCTGGCTGCTGATCCTGGCGGCGCCGCGGCTATTCCCTGCTCTGAACGACACCACGCCGCCGTCATCGGAGCCTCCCGAGTGATTCTGGGGATCGATCGTTCCCATGGTTCCCGCATTCGATCTCCCCAGACAGATCTCTGGAACGATCCAAAGCCTGATCGGCTTCGTTCTAAAGAGAGCGCTTCAGGCGGCGCTGATCGTCCTGCGTCCTGCCAGCCCATGGATCAGCAATGTCGGATCCGGTCAGCTCGGCGGGCCTGTGGAGGGATTGAGGCAGCTGGGTTCCTGTCAGAACCAGAATGACGAAGCGGCGAGCGAGATTCAGGGCAGTCAGTTCTGGCGATGGCGTGGATCGTCGCAGTCCTGCTCGTAGGCGAGATCCAGCAATGATCGCTGGGAATCCATCCACATCTCGGCCAGATCTTCATTGGACACCCCCTCCTTCTGCGCCTCCATCAGCCGTTGATTCGACTGGGCCCGTATGGCAATGCGCCGCCAGCCCTCGAGTTGGAGATCGTGGATCAGCAAATCAATACATGGATAACTTTTGAGGACGTCATCGGCGTATTCGAGTGCCCGTAAATGCTCAAGACAACGAATCGCCAAGGTTGTTTTCTCGCAGGAAGTCTCCATGAATCCTTGATTCGCGGCATGCATGCCGAACTACGCATAAACAAACCATAGCGTTGATCTGGCGCCAGCGACGCTCGGTGATGCCGAAGTCTTCCTTAAGACCCAGGTGCTTGATCGAGGGAGATCCTGGCCAGGTCAACGGCCTTCAGCACCAGGGGTTCGTTGGCCTGATAGGAATCGCCGCGCCCTCCGGCACTGGCGGAAGCCCGGATGAGCAGATTCAACTCACACAGCAACTGCAACTGGCGGCAGATGTGGGGCTGGGTCATCCGCAGCAGGATCACCAGCTCCTTGACCGTCAGGGGACGCTCAATCGTCAGCCCCAGGATGCGCAGACGGGTGGGGGTGCTCAGGCCGCCGAACAGCCTGGAGACGGGTTCGGCGCGGGAAACCAGGAGATCAGCAACAGGAGTTTCCACAGCCCTTGACGGATTCTTAAGACAATCAGAACATCGCCACGCTCCTTCCCGCCATGGGTATTTGTCCCCATTCCACCTGTTTGGACCCTGGGTGGCGGCGCTGGCTTGTGCGGAGGACGACTGGAGTTCAGGGGCGCAAGTATGCCGGATCAGGCTATGTCGCTGTGCCTATAGATCATCGAGTATCGATGTTGCAATCGCTGCCCACGTCGAAGATAATCGTACCCTCGGTTCTGGTAGCTTGCTGACGTTCTGGCTTTTCATAGCCACCCCTCTGCCTGCATTCAGTCAGGATCTTGGCTGTTGCCGTTGTCCCGGCCCCGATGGGAGCTGCTCAGCGGGGGGCGAGGGATCCTGCATCGCCTCAAGCGAGGGACCGAAGGATTGGCCCCCTGCAGCGGGGGCGAAACGGCGTAGCCCTGCCATCGCCGCTGTCGAGGGCAGGGGGGTCAGCCAGGCCAGCGAGCGGCTTCCGGGCGCCAGCACGGGGATGGCGCTGGGGCCAGCCCAGCCGAAGGGTCGCTGCGGCGGTCGCTCGTAGACGATTTCGATCAGGCCGCCGGGCCGCAGTGGTGGCTGCAGCGACTGGCGACGGATGTCGAGCAACCGGGCCCGTAGGGTCTGGATCAGGCCCTTGGACAGGCTCCGTTCGACGCGGATCTCCGCCAGCAGCGGTGCCCGGCGTTGTTCGTCGCCGTAGACCCAGGGGGGCAGCTCCGCCCGGGCCGGTGCCGCGACGCAGGCCAGCAACAGGGCTGCCGCAGCACGGCTGACCAGCTGATCCATGAAGCCCACCAGTCCTTGAACCCATGCTGCCGCAGCAGGCCCAGACCACGGCAGACCCAGTCCACCCCACGCTTTCGAATCGCCCTGGCCGTAGTGGACCCCGAATTTCGGCGACCAACGACCGGCCACCCAGCCGAGCCCTGCCGCTTTTCTGGAGGTTCATCTTCTGTTACAGTCTCTTCAAGTTTCGTAACCAACGAACCCTCCATGACTGAATCCACTCCCCGCTTCGGC
>CAIKWV010000135.1 GCA_903831165.1 uncultured cyanobacterium | reverse complement strand
GGTGGCCAAGCTCGGTCGGGTGCTCGGTCCCCGCGGCCTGATGCCCAACCCCAAGGCCGGCACCGTCACCACCGATCTGGCCGGCGCCATCAACGAGTTCAAGGCGGGCAAGCTGGAGTTCCGGGCTGACCGGGCCGGCATCGTGCACGTGCGCTTCGGCAAGGCCAGCTTTGAGGTGGCCAAGCTGCTCGACAACCTCAAGGCCCTGCAGGAGACCATCGACCGCCAGAAGCCCAGCGGCGCCAAAGGCCGCTACTGGAGGAGCCTGTACGTCACCTCCACCATGGGTCCCTCGGTCCAGGTCGACTTCTCCGCCCTGCAGGACATCAAGCAGGACAGCTGAGGGCCTCCCTCCCCGCTGTGGCAGACCCTGGCCGGCGCTTCCGGCTCTGATCCCGGGTCGGCTCAGCTCCGGCCCGAACCACTTGAGATCGGACTGATCCAGACCGGACCGCTCCAGCCCCTGCCTCGGCGGGGGCTTTGCTGTGGGTGGTCCAGGCGCCGGGCGGGCAGCACAGCTGCCGAGCGGGAGGCCCTGCCTTGCCTGAGCCTCAGCGGCGGCGGAGCTTCAGCGCCCCCAGCGCAACGCAGCGGTCTGCACCGGCGCATCCCAGAGCGGCGTGATCGTCGCGTCGAGCAGGGTGAGGCTGAGGGAGCAGCCCGCCATCTCCAGCGCGGTGACATAGGAGCCGGTGAGATGGCGCACCGCCTTGACCCCGGCGGCGTCCAGCACCCGGTGGGCGGCGCTGACCATGCCGTAGAGCTCCAGCAGCGGCGTGCCCCCGAAGCCATTGACCAGCAGCAGCACCTCGCTGCCCCGCCCGGGCTTGAGATCCTCCAGCACGCTGCCCAGCAGTTCGGCGGCAATGCTGTCGGCGGAAGCCATGGCCTGGCGGCGGCGGCCCGGTTCGCCATGGATGCCCACCCCCATCTCGATCTCGTCGTCGCCCAGCTCGAAGGTGGGACTGCCGATCGCCGGCACGGTGCAGGAGGTCAGGGCGACGCCCATCGTGCGGGTGCAGCCGTTGACCCGTTCCCCCAGGCTGCGCAGGCTGTCGAGATCGCCCCCCTGTTCGGCGGCGGCTCCCAGGATCTTCTCCACCACCAGGGTGCCGGCGACGCCGCGGCGGCCCTGGGTCCAGGTGGAGTCCTCCACGGCCACATCGTCATTGGTGATCACGCTGGCCACCGGCCCGGTCGCCAGTTCGGCCGCCATGGCGAAGTTCATCACATCGCCCGAGTAGTTCTTGACGATGTAGAGCACCCCCGCGCCGCCGTCCACCGCCTCGGCCGCCGCCAGCATCTGGTCGGGGGTGGGGGAGGTGAACACCTGGCCGGGGCAGGCGGCATCGAGCATGCCGTAGCCCACGAAGCCGCCGTGCAGCGGTTCATGGCCGGTGCCGCCGCCGGAGATCAGGGCCACCTTGCCCGGGCTGGGCTGGCGTCGCCGCAGGAAGCGGCGTTGTTCATCCAGCACCAGCAGCTCGGGGTGGGCCAGGGCCATGCCGTCGAGACCATCGCGCAGGAAGGCGTCCGGGCCGTTGATCAGTTT
>CAIKWV010000134.1 GCA_903831165.1 uncultured cyanobacterium | reverse complement strand
GTGAGCGAAGCCAGCACCGTGATGCCGCTGATCGCATTGGCGCCGGACATCAGCGGCGTGTGCAGGGTGGGGGGCACCTTGCCGATCAGTTCAAGGCCGAGGAGGCTACCGAGCAGCAGCACCCAGAGGGCCTGGGAAAGAACACTCATCGTGAAGTTGCGTTGGGGTAGACGACGTCGTCACGGCGGCAGGTCCCGCCATGGGTGAGCAGGCAGCCTTCGAGGATCGGATCCTGAGGATCGAGCTGCAGGGCGCCATCGCCGAGCACGTGCTCGATCAGGGCCGCCACATTGCGGGCATAGAGGGCGCTGGCGTGGTTCGGCACGCTGCTGGGCAAGGCATCGGCCCCGATCAGCTGCACGCCGTTGCGCTCCACGGTTTCGCCGGCGACGGTGCCGAAGCAGTTGCCCCCCTGGGCCACCGCCAGGTCGACCACCACCGAACCGGGCCGCATGCCATCGAGCATGGCCTCGCTGATCAGCCTTGGCGCCGCCCGACCGGGGACCAGGGCGGTGCAGATCACCATGTCGGCCAGGGCCAGCTGTTCAGCCAACTGCTGGCGCTGGGCCTCCAGGAAGGCCTCACTGGCCTGCTTGGCATAGCCGCCCTGCTCGGCCGGCTTCTCCTCGATCTCAGGCGGATCGATGAAGCGGCCCCCCAGGGATTCCACCTGTTCCTTGACGGCGGGCCGCACGTCGGAGACGTAGACCACGCCGCCCAGCCGCTTGGCGGTGGCGACGGCCTGCAGGCCGGCCACGCCCGCCCCCAGCACCAGCACCCGCGACGGCTGAATCGTGCCCGCCGCCGTCATCAGCATCGGCACATAGCGATCGAGGGCCGCCGCCGCCAGCAACACCGCCTTGTAGCCGGCGATGTTGGCCTGGGAGGAGAGCACGTCCATGCTCTGGGCCCGGCTGATCCGGGGCAAGAGCTCAAGGGCGATGGCCGAGGCCTGACGCCGATTGAGTGTTTCGATCAGCGCACTGGCGCCGTAGGGGGCCAGCAGGCCCACCAACAGGGAGCCCGGCCGCAGCCGGTCCAGCACTTCGGTGGGCGGCGGATTCACGCACAACACGCCATCGGCCTCGCTCCAGGGCAGCTCCGAGGCCGGCCGCAACTCGGCGCCGACGGCCGCGAAGTCGTCATCGCGGAAACCGGCCGCCAGGCCCGCACCACATTCCACCTTCAGGGAGACGCCCTTGGCCATCAGCCGTTTCACCGTTTCCGGTGTGGCAGCAACCCGCTTCTCTCCGGGAGAAAGCTCCCGGGGTACCAGCATCGTCAGCAACGGCCTTGATCCGCAAACTCTCTCCATTAGAAAGATCCGCACCGGCCAAACAAGGCACCGGGCCGCGTATGTGCGGACTCGCCCACCTGCGCCCCGGCCGCGGCTCCGAGGCACTTGGGCCGCCAATGCGCAGATTTTCTGAAGCCCCCGGGATCGCCGCTGATCGCTGGCTAGCGATGAGGCTTGTGTGATCTCCCTGGATCAATGGCCCTTTCTGCCCTGGAATGTCCCGACGGCGTCTGCCACAGCCACCACGGCGGCCATGCTGTGGCGCGCGAAGAAGTCGAGCGCAACCTCTCGGCCCACGGCAGCGACTGGTGTGAGCGCCTGGCGGAGCGCATCTACGAGATCTCGGTGGACAGCTTCTGCCAGACCGTGATGCCGGATCTGCATCAGCAGGGCTGGCAGCGGCGCCACCTCGACTGGGAGTTCAAGCTCTCGGCCGAACCCGCCGAAGTGGAGCGCACGGTGGTCGACGGCACCATCAACGCGATGGAGAGCTTCCTGCGCAGCAGCGAGGTGCAGCGCCTGTTCGTCAAGGAGCTCGTGCAGGGCACCATCGCCGAGGCCAGCGACAACTCGCTGCGGGGCAAGGGCATCCGCTACCTGATCGAGGAGGAACTGATGGGCTTCCTGGCCCAGAACCGGGAGGATTTACTTGATCGCATGGCCCAGCGGCTGCTGGAGGACGCCGGTGGTGACTTCCAGCGGGCCCATCGCTGCGCCGCCGAGGATCTGACCGAAGTGGAGCACCTGCTGATGAACCACGCCGAGGCCGTGGGCTGAGGGGCCGATCGGTCCCGATCCCAGGTGCTGGTCGGATCCCAGGCCGTATCGGAGGAGCCATCCAGCGTTGCGCCACCCACCGGAACAACGCGGCGCTGGTTGAGCTTGGCCAGAAAGGCTGCTGAACACCCCCTCAAAAGCCCTGCCCCCTTTCATCGGGCCGCATGGGAAGCCGAAGAAGCCAGGGTGGTCGAGGGGGCTACGGGACACTCCGGTCCGGCCGAGACCGGTGTTCAGCAGTCTTCGGACGCTGGCAAGGCTTGGGGCCTGCGAAGGCCTCCACCAGGGCCTCGGCGCATCCAGTTGGCTGTTGCCACCGAATGAGTACCCCGGGACTGAAGCCCGGAACCTGAGGCCCAGAACCTCAGGCCAGGAACCTCAGGTTCAGAAGAGCGGTTCCAGCTCCTGCTCCAGGCAATCCGCCTGGGGCAGGGCGCCGTGGTGGCGCAACAGCCGCATGCGCAGGATCATCGGATCGATGTCGCACTCCTGCTGCCAGCAACACTCCAGATGGCGGCGCGCTGCGGGGATCGGATCGTGGGCTCGGGCCATGGCGGAGGTGGGGCCGGGGTCCCGGAGAGGTCTATGGCGGGAACCTAGAGACGCCCGCGCCAAAGCCCAATGGGGGTTCGTACTCACCTTGTGGCTGGCTCGCCTCTGCCCTCGCCAGCCCCCAGAATCGGGCGATGCCCATGCCGTCGTTTGAGCTCGGGAGCCCAGGGGCTGGCCCGGAACCCGCAGCAAGGGCACGACTGCAGCCTCGGGAATGGCAGAGCCGCCTGATTCAGCTGCTGCGGGCACGTCTGGTGAGCGCCGGACCAGCCGGACAGGATGTGCTGATCCACGCCGGACCCGGGGCGGGCAAGACCCTCGGGGCCCTGCTGGGCTTTCAGCGGCTGCGGCAGGAAGGACGGCTCGATCGCTTTCTGGTGTTCTGCCATCGCACCTCCATTGCCCGTCAATGGTTGAAGGCCTCGGCGCAGCTGGGCCTGACGATCGAGGAATGGGAGGCGGACGGCGCAAGCGCTGCCCGGGCCGACGGACTGTTGATCAGCTACCAGGCCGCGGCCCGCCATCGCCAGCGACTGGAGCGGGATCTGCTGCCCGAGCTGGCTCCCTTGCGCTGGCTGGCGATCGCCGATGAGGTGCATCATCTGGGCCTGGATCCGGATGAACCGGAGGCGACGGCCTGGGGGCATGCCTTCTCGCTGCTGAGCATCGGCGCCAGGCTGCGGCTGGGGCTTTCGGGCACCCCGGTCCGGGCGGACAACCTGGCCTTCTGCGCCGCCCGGCGGCTGCGGGTGGAGGACAACGGTGTCGTGGCGGAGCGGATCGTGCCCGATCTCTGCGTCGAACCCCGCCGCCTGATCATGGCCGGCGATGTGCGGCCCCTGGAGTTCCGCTTCCAGGACGGCTGGGTGGAGCACGGCCGGCCGGACAAGGGGAATCAGCGGGAAGCGTCGCCCGTGTCCTGTGAACAACGGGAGAGCTGGCGGGCCCGCAATCTGCGGCGGGCAATTCGCCTGGGGGATGGGGGCGGCATTGCCCTGCGGCTGTTGCTCCAGGCCCGGCGGCGACTGGAGCGGGTGCGGTTGGAGCATCCGGGCGCCGGCGGCCTGGTGATCGCCCGCGACATCGAGCATGCCGGCAAGATCGCGCGCCTGCTGGAGGGCGAGGGCGATCAGGTGCATCTGGTCCACTCCCAGGATCCGGAGGCGGCGGCCCGGCTGGCGGCTTTC
>CAIKWV010000133.1 GCA_903831165.1 uncultured cyanobacterium | reverse complement strand
TGCCAAAGCCCATCAGGCCGAAGTTGCTGCCGCTGCTCTTCTCCTCGACATTGGAGTCGTAGGAGGTCACCGTGCCGAGCACGATGTAGCGGGCGCCGCCCCGGGCCCGCTCAGCGTTCGGACGCCTCCAGCTTTCCCCGGACGGCGCGGTTGCGCTCCAGGGCCTGGTGGGCCCTGGTCAGCAGGCCCTCGGGCCTGTCATCGCTCGGCTCCAGGCTGCTGATCCCCACATGCACCCTGGCTCTCAGCTCCTGGGTCTGGCCATCGGCGCCGCTGCAGCTCAGATACATCGCATCCATGGCGTTCAGCAGTTCGTCCGCCAGTTGGCGGGCCTCTTCCGGCAGGCGGCCGGTGGAGAGCACCACGAACGCGTCGCCATGGCGGTAGAGGTGGTCCGTGATGCGCAGTCGGGGCCGGGCGGCCTGGGTCAATCCCTGCAGCAGGGCGTTGCCGCTCTGATAGCCGTGTTCCCGGTTGATGGCGGCCAGGTTGTCCACATCCAGGCAGAGGCAGCTGAGGGCTTCGCCGCTGTGGCGGCAGCGAACCCACTCCTCGCCCAGGCGTTGCAGCAGGGCCTGGCGATGACCGCAGCCCGTGAGCGGATCGACGCTGAGCAGGCGCTTGAGATCGGCCCTGGACTGGCGCAGTTTGCTGTTGGCCTGGCGCAGTTGCTGGCCCAGGCGATTCACCTGGCGGATGCGGTGGTTGATCAGCAGGGCCAGGTTGCGCAGCTCGAACACCGATGAGAGCTGCAGGGGCACCAGCTGGCTGGCACTGCCGTGCAAGGGGGCGATCACCCGGCGGAATTCCCGCTCGAAGAGGTGCCCCAGCCAATAGCCGATCAGGGCCCCAGCCACCATCACGATCAGGCTGTTGATCAGCAGCCAGGTGCTCTGCTGCTGCATCCGCGTCACGATCGTCCGGGATGGTTCCACCACCTGCACCAGGGTGGTCGCGCCGCCGCTGCTGAGGTACTGGTGGCTGTAGCTCCAGTAGCCGTTCACCCATTTGCGCAGCAGGGGCATACGACCCCTTGGGATCAGCAGGGCCAGCTCCTTGTTGCGGACATAGGTGCGACCACTGTCCTGGAAGTCGCGATCAAGTCGCTGGAACAGGGTCAGATCGGAAGCGGAGACCGCACCGTTGTCCTCCATGCGGCGGAAGGTCAGATCGCCGCCCAGCTGTCGCATCAGCACCCGGGTGGTCTGATCGTTGCCCTTGCTGTGGGACACGGCCAGGCTCACCGTTCTGAGCCCATCGAGGGCCCCCTGCTGCTCGGCGATTTCCAGCTGCTGGCCCGCCAGCTGGCTGATCACCAGCGTCGGCACGGTGATCGCCAGCAGCAGCAGCGCCATGATCACGCCGCGCAGCGACAGGCCGGGCGCCTGACTCTGGCGCGCCTGGATCGCCCGGATCGCGATCAGGGCGGCAAAGGCCAGGCCGGTGTTGAACACGCCGTTGAAGCTCTGTTTCGCCGCCACCACCAGCACGTTGGTCAGGTCGAAGCGCAGCACCAGGCCGTAGAAGAGCAGCACCAAGGGCGTTCCCAGCAGCAGCCAATAGGCGATCGAGAACAGCACCACCCGGCCGTTTCCGTCGTTGCTGGCGGGCCCGTTGCCGCGGCGCAGGGCCAGGGTGAGCCACACCATCTCCAGGCTGAAGATCACCACGGCCCAGGGATGGCCCCAGAGGTGCCAGGTCTGCAGGCTGGCCAGCGCGCCCATGGCCACGGCCCACCAGCTGCGCCAGAGCAGCAAGGCCAGGATCGGTGGCACCGAGCCCAGCAACACCTGGACGCCGAAGTAGAGGGGCAGTGGCAGGGCGTTGAGCAGCACGGCCAGGCCCGTCATCAGGACGAGCAGCGGCAACCGCCGCCGCCAGCTCCGGGAGCTGTGGTTCGGGTCGAGATGCAGCGCCGGGGGCGTGGCCTCGGCAGGAGGTGCGGCGTCAGGGGTCAGATCCATAGGCACGGGCAGAAGCGATAGGGCCTATAGATTCGCGCGATCCTTAATGATTTGTCGTTGAGTAAACGAAAGCCTGCCTCAACATAGTGAAAACCTGCCGCCCAGGTGGGCCTCGCTTAGGTTCTCGTCATGGACTTGGAGCGTCTGGTGGTCGTGCAGCACAGCTCTATGAAGGACAGGCTCTTGAACGGCGGCCACCTGGCAACCAGGGCCAGCCACGGCAGTGGCGACCGGCGCACGCGCCACCTTCTGGCTTGCTCCAATGTCAAGGGCTGCCACGGCTGGCCTGAGCCGCTGACCATCCTGGATCCGGGCTGACGCAGAACTTCCGATGCTCGGTTCGTCCCAGGCAATGGCTCTTCCCCGCTGGCTCAGGCTGCTGCTGGCTGGGGGCCTGGCGCTGGCCGGAGTCGGCCTGCTGGCGTTGTGGTGGGCCGGGCGCCGGCCAGAAAAATTGCAGCTGGCGATCACAAGTTGGCCTGGATACGAATACTTTTACCTGGCGGAACAAAAGGACTTGGGTCTGGTGTACCACCTCGATCTGCGCGTCCATCAATACAGCTCTCTCCAGGACGAGCGCCGCGCCTATGAAAACAACGATGTTGATGTGATCGCCACCACCGTGCCGGAGGCGATCGCCATCTGCCAGGAGACCCC
>CAIKWV010000132.1 GCA_903831165.1 uncultured cyanobacterium | reverse complement strand
GACCAACCGCGCCCCCTGCGCCTCTGGGCCTGCGGCGCCACCTTCCGCACCAGCCTCGGAGACACCGGTTCCCAGCGCATCAGCGAGGCCCTGCAGAGCGGCGTCGAGCTGCTGGGCGAGGCCGGTCCGGCCGCCGACAGCGAACTGCTGCATCTGCTGCTGGACGCCACCGCCAGCCTGGGACTGCAGCCCCGCCATCAACCGACCCTGTTGATCGGCCACCACGGCCTGCTGGATGCCCTGTTGGCCGACCTGCCCAACCCCCAGCGCCTGGCGGCCCGCAAGGCGCTCACCGGCTTTGATCCCCTGGCGCTGGCGGCCCTGGACCTGCCCGAGGAGCAGCGACGGCGGCTGGAGGCCCTGATGGGTATGCGCGGCGCGCCTGAGGCGGTGCTGACCAGCCTGCGCCAGTGGCTCGGTCCGCTGCCGCTGCTGGAGAGCCTGGCCACCATGCTGGCCGCTGTGGCGTCCGCCGCCGCCAGGCACGGCGTGCGCCTGCAGATGGATCCCACCTTTCAGCCCCACTTCGATCTCTATGACGGTCTGGTGCTGCGCCTGGTCTGCCAGGGCAGCGATGCCCCGGTGGCAATCGCCAGCGGCGGCCGCTACGACGGACTGGTGGCCCGCTTCAGCCCCGAGCCGGCCCAGGCGGCCGGCACCGGCTTCGGTTTCGACATCGGCGCCATCCGCGAGCTGCTGGGAGCCGGCGACAGCCAGGCGGTGGAGGTGGCTCCCTGGTTGGTCGCCGCCGCATCCGCCGAGGGCATCGGCGCCGCCCTGGCCCGCATGGTCGAGCTGCACCGGCAGGGCCAGGCCGCCGAGCTCTGCAGCCAGCCCACCCCGTCCCAGGCCGCCGCAGACGAGCGGGCCCGAGAACGGGGTTGCCGCGGGGCGATCTGGCTGGCTGGCTAGGCTCCGCTGCAGCGCACTGGCTTCAGCGATGGCCCACACGATCGTCACCGACGTCTGCGAAGGGGTGGCGGATTGCGTCGATGCCTGTCCGGTGGCCTGCATCCACCCCGGCCAGGGGGCCAACAGCAAGGGCACCGGCTTCTACTGGATCGACTTCGACACCTGCATCGACTGCGGCATCTGCCTGCAGGTCTGCCCGGTGAGCGGGGCGATTCTTCCCCAGGAAAAGCCCGACCTGCAGCGGGCCGGCTGAGAAGACCCGGATCAGAGTTCGGAGACCCCTCCCTGGACTCCCTTGAGCCTGGCGGCTCAGATCCCTAGGGTCTTCGCCAGTGACACAAGCTGCCATGCCGGTACTGGAAGAACAGGGTCAGATTCAGATCCATACCGAAAACATTTTCCCGATCATCAAAAAGGCCGTCTACAGCGGCCATGAAGTGTTCCTGCGGGAACTGGTCAGCAACGGCGTTGATGCCATCAGCAAGCGCCGCATGGCCGCCATGGGCGGCGACTGCAGCGAGGGTTCGGAGGGCCGGATCGCGATCAGCATCAACCGCGAGGCCAACACCCTCACCATCTCCGACAACGGCATCGGCATGACGGCCGACGAGGTGAAGCGTTATATCAACCAGGTGGCCTTCTCCAGTGCCGAGGACTTTCTCGAAAAATACAAGCAGGAAAGCGACGCCATCATCGGCCACTTCGGCCTGGGCTTCTATTCCAGCTTCATGGTCGCCAAGCAGGTGGAACTGGTCACCCTCTCCGCCCGCGAAGGCAGCGAGGCCGTGCGCTGGAGCTGTGACGGTTCCCCTAACTTCAGCCTGGAAGGGGCCGAGCGCAGCGAGCCCGGCACCGATGTGATCCTGCATCTGATGGAGGAGGAGCTCGAATACATCGAGCCCAGCCGCATCCGCACCCTGATCACCACCTACTGCGACTTCCTGCCGGTGGACGTGCAGCTGGAAGGCGAGACGGTGAACAAACGCCAGGCCCCCTGGCGCCGTTCAGCGCGAGATCTGACCGATAACGATTACATCGAGCTCTACCGCTACCTCTATCCCTTCCAGGGTGATCCCCTGTTGTGGGTGCACCTGAACACCGATTACCCCTACAACCTGCAGGGAATCCTGTTCTTCCCCAAAATCACCGGCCGCGCCGACTGGGAGAAAGGAGAGATCAAGCTCTATTGCAACCAGGTGTTCGTCAGTGACTCGATCAAGGAGGTGGTCCCCCGCTACCTGCTTCCCCTGCGCGGCGTGATCGACTCGCCTGACATCCCCCTCAACGTCAGCCGCAGCGCCCTGCAGACCGACCGCCGCGTGCGCTCCATCGGTGGTTTCGTCGCCAAGAAGGTGGGCGATCGCCTCAAGGAACTGCATCGCGATGAACCCGGGCGCTACGCCGAAATCTGGGAAGCGGTGGCTCCCTTCATCAAGATCGGCGCCATGGAAGACGAGAAGTTCGCCGATCAGGTGGCGGACCTGGTGCTGTATGCCACCACAGCCAGCGCCGCCCAAGCCCAGGACGACGCCGGCGACTCCGAAAACCCCAGCAGCGATCCGATCCAGGTGGGGGATCGCCGCTTCACCACCCTGGCCGGCTATCGCCAGCGGCTCAGCGATGACCACAACAAGCGCATCCTCTATTGCACCGATGAGGCGGGCCAGGCAGGCGCCCTCGCCCTCTGGAAGGGGCAGGGGGCCGAAGTGCTGCTGGCCGACACCCTGATCGACTCCCAATTCATCCCCTGGCTGGAGATGCGCCACGGCGATCTCAATTTCCAGCGCGTCGATGCCGAACTCGACGACAGCCTCAAGGAACAGGAGAGCGAGCTGGCCGACAGCGAAGGCAAGGATGCCGGCGACAAGCTGCGGGACCTGTTCCGCCAAGCACTTGACAACGACAAGGTGACGATCCAGGTGCAGCCGCTCAAGGGCGATCAGGCCCCGGCCGCCCTGATCCTGCTGCCCGAGCAGATGCGTCGCATCAACGACATGGGCGCCCTGATGGATCAGCGCCTCCCCGGCCTGCCAGATCACCATGTGCTGCTGGTCAACCGCCGCCATCCCCTGGTGGAAGGGCTGCTCAAGCTCTCCAGCGGGGCGGTGCTCACCACCGGGGCCG
>CAIKWV010000131.1 GCA_903831165.1 uncultured cyanobacterium | reverse complement strand
TCCCCTGGCGGTGGGTGATGAGGCCAAGCTGATGCTCGGCCGCACCCCGGGGAACATCCGGGCCGTGCGGCCCCTGCGCGATGGCGTGATCGCCGACTTCGACGCCGCCGAGCAGATGATCAAGACCTTCATCCAGAAGGGCAACGAAGGGCGTGGTGTGATCGCCCCCCGGCTGGTGGTCGGCATTCCCAGCGGTGTCACCGGCGTGGAGCGCCGCGCCGTGCATCAGGCCGGACTGGCCGGTGCCCGCCAGGTGCATCTGATTGACGAGCCCGTCGCTGCGGCGATCGGCGCCGGCCTGCCGGTCACCGAGCCCGTCGGCACCATGATCGTCGACATCGGTGGCGGCACCACCGAGGTGGCCGTGCTCAGCCTGGGCGGCACCGTGCTGAGCGAGTCGGTGCGGGTCGCGGGCGATGAACTCAGCGAGGCGATCACCGTGTACCTGAAGAAGGTGCACAACCTCGTGGTGGGCGAGCGCACCGCCGAGGACATCAAGATCCGCATCGGCTCCGCCTTCCCCGACGACGCCCACGACGAGACCTCGATGGACGTGCGTGGTCTGCACCTGCTCTCCGGCCTGCCGCGCACGATCAACATCCGCGCCGGCGACATCCGCGAAGCGATGGCGGAGCCGCTCAACGTCATCGTCGAGGCGGTCAAGCGCACCCTGGAGCGCACCCCGCCCGAGCTGGCCGCCGACATCGTCGATCGCGGCATCATGCTGGCCGGTGGCGGTGCCCTGGTGCGGGGCATCTGCGACCTGATCAGCCACGAGACCGGCATCCTCACCCACGTGGCCGAGGATCCCCTGCTCTGTGTGGTGAACGGCTGCGGCATGGTTCTCGAGGACTATGCACGCCTGCAGCGGGTGCTTGATACGCCCGACTTCGCCCGTCCGGTCTCCTGATCTCCATGGCGCCGGTCCGCCTGCCGCGCGTCGGCGTCCTGTTGCCCCTGCTGCGGGTCTGGCCCTGGTTGCTGGTGCTGCTGGCCCTGGCGGCCGTGCGGCTCAGCAAGGGCGCCCTGCTCACCGATGCCTATGGCCTGCTCAGCCGGCCCTTCTGGCCCGGGTCGGCCCAGCGGGAATGGATCAGCTCCGCCCAGCGCCTCGGCGATCGCGCCCGCCTCGATCAGCTGGAGCGCGAGAACCGTCGCCTGCGCGGCCTGCTGGAGCTGCCTGCCGCCCAGGGGCGCCGCCTGCAGGCGGCGGTGATCTCCCGCGACCCGGGGGGCTGGTGGCAGCAGCTGGTGCTCGGCAAGGGCAGCCTGGAGGGGATCGGGGCCGGTGATGCGGTCGTGGCTCCGGGCGGCCTGATCGGCCTGGTGGCCTCCACCACCCCCACCACCAGCACCGTGCGTCTGCTCAGTGATCCCCGCAGTCGGGTCGGCGTCTGGGTGGGGCGCAGCCGCAACCATGGGCTGCTCAGCGGCATCGGCACGGCCCGGCCTGTGTTGCGCTTCCTGGAAAAGGACCCCGATGTCCGTCCCGGCGATGTGATCTTCACCTCCCCCGCCAGCACCCTGGTGCCGCCGAATCTGCCGGTGGGGGTGATCCAGCGGATCAATGCCGACGCCGATCCGGCCCCGGAGGCTCTGGTGCAGCTCAGTGCGCCGGCGGATTCCGTGGACTGGGTGCAGGTGCTGCTGCCCTGATGGCCTTGCTGTCCCGCCAACCCTGGCTTGTGGCCACAGGGCTGCTGGTGCCCCTGCTGACGCTGGCCTCGCCCGGTTGGCTGAAACTTGATGGTGTGCCCCCGGCCTGGGCGGTGCTCTGGCTGCTGCCCTGGGCGCTGACGGAAGGACGTCGCGCCGGCAGTGCGGCCGGCCTGGGCCTGGGCCTGCTGCTCGATGCTCTCCATCCAGGCCCCGTCAGCCTGGTGCCTGGTCTGGTGCTGCTGGGCTGGTGGTGGGGTCGGATGGGTCGCAAGGCCCCCCCGATTCAACGCAGTTTCAGCCTGGGGTTGCTGGCCCTGGTGGGCACCGCCTTGCTCAATCTCAGCCTGATGCTGCAGTGGGCGCTGCTGTCCTGGCGGGGGGCCGCGTCGATGCTGGCCAGGGTGGAGGCCCTGTCGGGCGTCGCCGCCGAGGGTCTGAGGCAGTCCGGCCCCCAGGCCTCGCTGCTGGCCCTGCCGATCTGGCGCTGGCAGGATCTGTCCCTGGTCGGTCTGCAGATCCTGCTGGCCCAGACGCTGCTGACCGCCTTGCTGGCTCCCATGCTCTGTTCGTTGCAGCTGATCTTCTGGCGCCAGGTCGGGGCCGGTTGGCGGGGTTCTTCCGTATGAGCCTGTTCCGGCGCCAGGGTTCTCCGCCGCAGGGCCTGGCGCTGAGGCGCCGCTTGGGCTGCGGCAACGGTCTGCAAGGGGCGGGCCGTCCTGGCCTGAGCCGCCGGCGGCTGCTGGCCCTGCTGCCGGGTCTGAGCCTGGCCCTGGCTCTGGCCGCCTGCGGCGGACCTGCCGCCCGGAACGGGGCCCAGGAACGGCAGATCAGTGTCTGGACCCTCGATCTGGCCCCCCGTTTCAACCCGTTCATGCAGCGGGTGATCCGGGAGTGGCAGGTGCTCCATCCCGGCTACACGGTGCGCTGGACGGATGTGCCCTGGAGTTCGGTGGAGCGCAAGTTGCTGGCGGCGGTGTTTGCCCGCACCGCCCCGGATCTGGTCAATCTTAACCCTCCCTTCGCGGCCAACCTGGCCAGCAAGGGCGGCCTGCGCGACCTGAGCGGGCTGCTCCCCGCCGGCGCCGAGGCCACCTATCTGCCGCGCATCTGGCAGGCGGGCCGCCAGGGCTCTCTGCAGTTCGCCATTCCCTGGTATCTCACCACCCGGGTGACGATGGCCAACCGGGAGCTGCTGCGCCGGGCCGGTTACAGCGCCCCGCCCCGCCGCTGGGCCGAGGTGCCCGCTTACGCCGAGGCG
>CAIKWV010000130.1 GCA_903831165.1 uncultured cyanobacterium | reverse complement strand
CCTGAGGTGCCTGAATGGACACGGCGGTTGACCGCCGTGCCGTCGCCTGACAGCCTGTGACCTGATTTCGCTCCCCCATGGCCGACGGCACCACCCTCTCGATCAAACGCACGATCACGGTGAGGGCCGTGGTGACCCCCCGCTGGAAAGAGGAGGCCGAACGCGAACTCAGCAACGCCATCAGCAACTTCGACGCCCAGCTGGCCCAGCTGGAGCAGGAAGGCCAGCAGGTGATCGACCAGATCCGCCGCCAGAGCGCCAACCCCCTCGATCCCCGGGTGCAGGAGCAGGTGGGTTCGGTGCAGCAGCAGGTGGCCGCCAAGCGCTCCGAACTGGAGGAACAGAAGCGCCAGGTGCTGGAGCAGCAGCGCCAGGTGCGCGAGCTGGAAATGGAGGCGATCGTCGAGCAGGGCCAGATCGAGAGCTTCACCGAAGTCGGCCTGGGCGACAACCTGGTGCAGAAGCTGCAGGCGGCCGTCCTGGTGCGCGACGGTGTGATCGAGGCGATCGAAGGGGCGGAGTGAGGCCAGGCGGCGTTCCGTCTCTCAGCGGCTTTCCAGCCAAGCGACGGAACTCCAGACCGGTCTGCTGAGGATTGTTCAGCCGTCTTCGAAAGGGTGTCCCAAGCCAACCGGGTGCCAGGGAACCTGGTCAACCGTCTTGACAGCGGGGCTGCCGCCGCTGGACTTGACTGAGCCCAGCCGTTCCCCACCGCCATGACCGACGCCCTGGGCACCCGGGCTGTCTTCGCCGTGCTGCTGCCGGCCACCAACACGATGGTGGAACCGGATCTGGCCAGCCTGCGGCCGCCGGGGGTCACCTTTCAGACCTTCCGCTTTCCCTTTCCGGCCCTGCCAGCCGAGGTGGAGACGCTGGCGGAGCTGATGGGGCCCACCCTGGAGCTGTGCCGGGTGTGTGAGCCGGATCGGGTGGTGCTGGGCTATTCGCCCGAGTACATGGCCGAGCCGGCCGCCGTGACAGCCCGCCTGCGGCAGCTGCTGGCGGAACGCACTGGGCTGCCGTTCACCCTGGCCTTCGAGGCGGTGCCGGAGGCCCTGCGCTGCCTTGGCGCCACACGCCTGGGCGTTGTCACGCCGTTTCCGGAGGCGGTCGATGATCGGGTGCGCAGCTGGTTCACCGCCCAGGGGTTTGCGGTCGAGCGGATGGTGGGCCTGGCCAGCGCCCAGTAGGGCAAGGTGTACACCGCCCGCATCAGCGCCAGCGAGATCCGCGACGCCTTTCTGGCGGTGGATGGCCCCGGGGTCGAAGCGCTGGTGCAGGTGGGCACCAACCTGGTCTGCTCCACCCTGGTGGAGGAGCTGGAGGCCCAGCTCGGCAAACCGGTGCTGGCCGTGAACACGGCCACCGCCTGGGCGGCCCTGCGTCAGCACGGCATCAACGATCGCCTGAGCGGCTGGGGACGGCTGCTGTCCCAGCACTGAGGGGCGCCAGAGGCTCCAGGCGGCTCAGGTCGAACCCTACGGCCGGCCTTGGGACACGTAAAATCGCCGCCAATCAAGCGGGAACGCGACGTTGGCCACCCACGAAATCTTCATGCCGGCCCTCAGCTCGACGATGACGGAGGGCAAGATCGTGGAGTGGCTGAAAAAGCCCGGTGACAAGGTGGAGCGGGGCGAGTCGGTGCTCGTGGTCGAGTCCGACAAGGCCGACATGGATGTGGAGTCCTTCAACGAGGGCTTTCTGGCGGTGGTGCTGATGCCCGCCGGCGGCACCGCCCCTGTCGGCGAGACGATCGGCCTGATTGTCGAAACCGAGGCGGAAATCGCCGAAGCCGCTGCCAAGGCCCCCGCCGCTCCAGCAGCCGCACCGGCGCCAGTCGCCCCTGCAGTCGCCCCGGCAGTGGCCCCGG
>CAIKWV010000129.1 GCA_903831165.1 uncultured cyanobacterium | reverse complement strand
TCGATGATGCGGCTCTCTTCCAGTTCCACCACGCCCGTCTCCGAGCCCATCACCACGTAGCCATCGCTGGTGAGGCAGTAGCGGGCCGGCCGCAGGCCGTTGCGATCGAGGGTGGCGCCGACCATGCGGCCGTCACCGAACACCAGCAGGGCCGGGCCATCCCAGGGCTCCTGCAGGCAGGCGTTGTACTCGTAGAAGGCCTGGATCGCCGGGCGATGCTCCAGGTCGGGCTGGTCGCGGAAGGCCTCGGGCACGAGGGTGAGCAGGCTGTCGGTGATCGGCCGGCCGCTGCGCACCATCAGCTCGAGGGTGGCGTCCAGGTTGGCGGAATCGCTGAAGGCCGGATTGACGAGGGGCCGCAGATCGGCGGCCGCCTCACCCCAGACCGCCTCAAGGTTCACCTCGGCAGCACTGGCCCAGTTGATGTTGCCCAGCAGGGTGTTGATCTCGCCGTTGTGGCCGAGCAACCGCATCGGCTGGGCCAGGGGCCAGCGGGGCAGGGTGTTGGTGCTGAAGCGCCGGTGGTAGACGGCGAAATTGACCGCGAAGCGTTGATCGCGCAGGTCGGCGTAGTAGCGATCCAGGATCTCGGAGCGCACCATGCCCTTGTAGACCACGGTGCGGGCGCTGATCGAGGCGAAATAGAGATCGGAGGCATCTCTCCCCCAGATCTCGCGCACCCGATCGACGGCCCGGCGGCGCAGGCGGAACAGGGTGGCCTCGATCGCATCGACCTCGGCCGGCACAGCCGGCGAGGCGTCAGGAGCCAGCAGCAGCCACTGCTCGATCACCGGAGCGGTCTGGCGGGCCAGGGGGCCGAGCACGGAGGCATCCACGGGCACCGGCCGCCAGCCGAGGCTGCGCAGTCCCAGCCGCTCGGCCTCCTGCTCACAGATGGCGCGGGCCTGCTGACGCCGCTCCCCGTCCACCGGCATGAACACCATGCCCAGGCCCCGCACCTGCCCCTGGCAGGCCGCCGCCTCGGGCCAGACGGCCTCCAGGAAGCCCCAGGGAATGGCGCTGAGGATCCCGGCTCCATCACCGGAGTCGCCATCGCCCCCGCAGCCGCCGCGGTGCTCCATGCAACGCAGACCGCGCAGGGCCTGGGCCAGCAGCCAGTGGTTGGCCTCACCGCCGAGATGGGCGAGGAAGCCCACCCCGCAGGCGTCCTTCTCGCCGGCCACCGGCGCCGGTGCCGGGCTGTCGCGGTGGGGCCAGGAGGGGGAGATGGGATGGGGCATGGACCAGGACGCGAGCGGCGAATTGGGGAAGGAGGCCGTGGGGGCAGCCGGTTAAAGCAAACGGTTGTGAAAACCGATGATGGCGACCGTGGAGATCGGTTTGGCAACCGTGGGATTCGGCAGCTGGGAGGTCACCGCCCCGAAAGCCCGGGCCGGCGTGCCGACTTTGGACCTGCCCAGGGGACGAGCCCAAGGGACCGGCACGGGGAATGGCGATCAGCCATCCTCCTGGCAGACGGCCGATCCTAGGCAGCCACATTCCTGACAACGTTCGCAGGGGCTACCTTTCGGAACCCGGCAGTATCCGCCATGGCCATGGCCACCTGGAAGGTTCTTGCCACAACTCTCCTCGGCGCAGCACCCCTGCTGACGCTGCCCCTGATGGCGGCCCCCTCCGGCGCCGCTCCTTTCGTTTCGCCGCCGCCGCAGGCCCCACCGCCGTTGCCGCCCGCTCAGGAGCGTCCGGGAGCGGATGCCCGGAGCCGGCCCAGCTTCCAGCCGCTTCAGCCGCGAGGCTCCGGGATCAGGCAGGGCAACCGACTACGAATCAATGGCCGCAGCCAACAGGCCGCCTGGCTGCTCCAACCGCCTGGGCCCGGGCGCAGCGAGCAGCTGTGGCTGCCTCTGGAGGTGTTGCAGGCCCAGCTGGGCTTCAACAGCAGCAGTCGGGCTGATGGAGGCCTGGCCCTTGGCTGGTACGGCCAGGAACTGATCGTGCCGGCGGCCAGCCAACGCAGCCTCGGCGACGAAGTGGCGGTGGAGGTGGCGGGCTTACTGGAAGCGGTGGGTGTCAACCGCAGCAGCGACGGCGACACCCTGGAATTGCAGCTGCCGCCGGCTCGCCTGCTGCAGGTGCGGGCGGCCCGTCAACCCGGCCAACGCCGGATCGTGCTCGACCTGGACGGCCCCGCGATCGTGCGCAGCAGTGAAGAGGGCCTGGAACTGGGTCTGCTGAGCAACACCGCCCAGCAGGCGGAGCTGGCCCAGCGGGGCCTGGGTGTGCGCCAGGGGAGCCAGGCGCTGCTGCTGACCACGGGGTCGGGATCCCGGACCAGCCCCATCCTCACCCTCTCCAATCCGAGCCGGGTGGTGATCGACCTGCCCGGCGAGGGACCCGGTCCCAGCGCCAGCACCACCCCGGCCCCGCCGCGCTTCGATCCAAGGCAGTTGGCCCTGCTCGGCAGGGATCTCCGCTGGGATCGCCAGGTACTGCGCCTCGGCAGCCTCAGCTTCAAGCTGAATCGGGTCAGCCTCGATCCCCGCTCCGGGCCGCTGGAACTGCAACCCCTCAGCCGCGGCGGCAGCATGGAGGGACTGAGCGCCCTCACCGATCTGGCCCAGCGCTCCGATGCCCTGGTGGCCATCAACGGCGGCTTCTTCAACCGCGTCCGACGCCTGCCGCTGGGAGCCCTGCGCCAACAGGGTCGCTGGCTGTCCGGGCCGATCCTGAACCGGGGTGCCGTGGGCTGGGAGAGCCGCAGCCTGCCCCAGTTCGGCCGGCTGCAACTTCAGGAGTGGCTGGTCGATCGCAGCGGCCAGCGCTGGCCGGTTCAGGTCGTCAACAGTGGCTATGTGCAGCGGGGCCTCAGCCGCTACACCAGCGACTGGGGCCCCTGGTACCGCGCCCTGAGCAACGGCGAGACCGGCCTGCTGCTGCGCAACGGGGTGGTGGCGCAGCGCTTCGACCCCGCCCGACTGGCCGCCG
>CAIKWV010000128.1 GCA_903831165.1 uncultured cyanobacterium | reverse complement strand
GTGCTCATCACAGCAGCCGCTCCAGGCCGTAGACCAGGCCTTGCAGCTGGCGCACCCGCCGCACGGTGAGCAGCACCCCAGGCATGTAAGCGCTGCGGTCGATCGTGTCGTGGCGCAGGGTGTAGGTCTCGCCAGCGGCACCGAACATCACCTCCTGGTGGGCCACCAGCCCCGGCAGCCGGATTGAATGCAGCCGCAGGCCGCTCTCACGCTGGCCGCCGCGGCAGCCCGCCAGGGTTTCGTGCTCCTCCACCTGCAGCGGATTGAAGCTCTTGCCCAGCTCCTCGATCAGCTCGGCGGTCTTGATGCAGGTGCCGCTGGGGGCGTCGGCCTTGCGGTTGTGGTGCAGCTCGGTCAATTCGGCGTAGTCGTAGAAGCGGGCGGCGGCGGCGGCGGCCTGCTGCAGCAGCACCATGCCCACCGAGAAGTTGGGAATCACCGCACCGCCGACCGAGGCCTTGGCAGCGAAATCCGCCAGATCCTGCAGCTGCGCCGGGCTCAGGCCCGTGGTGCCGATCACCGGATGCACGCCGTAGGCGATCGCCGAGCGGGTGTGCTCGAACACCACCGATGGATGGGTGAAATCGACCAGCACCGCGCCACCGCCCGGGCCGGCGTTGCGCACCGCCTGACTGGCCTGGCAGAGGCTGCCCTCGAAGTCGGCCGTGATCGCCACCTCCAGTTCGCCCAGGCCCAGCTCCAGGCCGAGATCGCAGCCCTCCTTGCCGGCGGTGGTGTCGATCGCCCCCACCAAAGTGGTGTCGGGGGCGGCGAGCACCGCTTTGACCACTTCGGCCCCCATACGCCCCAGAGCTCCGGCCACCACGACGGGGATCGGCGCGGGCTCGACGGCGGAGCTGGCGACAGGCATGGGCAGGCTCGTCATGGTGAGGGGTTGGACCGAGGCGGACTGGGGCCGAGCCTATGAGCTGCCGGCGGTCGGGGTGAGGCCAGCCAGCAGGCTCTCCACATCCACCGCGTCGATCTGCTCCGGGGCCAGGTGGCGCTCGGCGTAGGTGCGATGCACCCCGGCCCGCAGAAACAGCGCGAACAGGGGGAGATCGATGTGGCCCTCGGCGGCCATGCGGGCCATGATCGCCAGGGCCTGGGAAAGGGTCTTGCCGGACTTGTAGGGCCGATCAGCCGCCGTCAGCGCCTCGAAGATGTCGGCGATCGCCATCATCCGCGCCAGCTCGCTCATCTCCTCCCCCCGCAGCCCCCGGGGATAGCCGCGGCCGTTGACCATTTCGTGGTGGCCGCCGGCGATCTCGCTGACCTGGCGCAGGTGCCGCGGGAAAGGCAGGGCCGCCAGCATCCGGATTGTCTGGATGATGTGCTCGTTGATCTTGAAGCGTTCCTCGGCGCTGAGGGTGCCCCGCGCCACACTGAGGTTGTACAGCTCGCCGTGGTTGTAGAGGTGTTCGGGCACCTCCATGCGAAAGCCCCAGGGATTGTCGGCGGCCAGCCGGTCGCGCTCCTGCCTGGGGATCCGGTGATGGGGGCGATCAGCCAGCAGGGGTTCCCAGGTCGGCAGTTCGGCCTGCGGTTCCTGCTCGCGGCGCCTCAGTTCATCGCGGGAGAGGCCGAGGCGATCATCGAGCGTGCGGCGCCAGCGGCGGGCGGCGATCCGCTGCAGGCGTTCCAGGAGCTCGGGAGCCATGAACTCACCGCCCTGGTTGCAGCTGGCCACGAAGGCGAAGTCATCGTCGAGGGCCGCCAGGGTCCGCTGCAACTGGTGGCATAGGGCCTCGCGCTCACCTTCGTCCTCCACGCCTGCGGCCAGGGCCTGCCAATACTCGGTTTCGGCCTGCTGCTTGAGCAGCTCGAACCGCAGCCGCACCTCATGGATGCGGTCGTGGATGGTTTCGAGCTTGGTGGCCTTGTCGACCACGTATTCGGGGGTGGTCACCTTGCCGCAGTCATGCAGCCAGGCCGCCACGTGCAGGGCCTCCCACTGATGGGGATCAAGCTTGAAGGCGGCGAAGGGGCCGTCGCTGGCCTGGCAGGCCGCCTCCGCCAGCAGCTTGGTCAGCTCCGGCACCCGGGCGCAATGGCCGCCGGTGTAGGGGCTCTTGGCGTCGATGGCGCCGGCGATCAGCTGGATGAAGGCCTCGAACAGCCGCTTCTGGGCGGCGATCAGTTCGCGGGTTTCCAGGGCGACGGCGGCCGAGCCGGACAGGGCCCGGCAGAAGGCCACCTGGGCAGGTTCCGGCGCAGCGTCGAACCACAGCACCAGCAGCCCCAGCTGCTCGCTCTGGAGCCGCTCCTCCAACGGCAGGGCCAGGTAGGGCCCCTGGGGAAGGGGGGGGCTGGACAGGGGACCGGTGGCGGCGGCCTGCCCCTGGCCGCCGCGGAGTTGCGCGATCACTTCGGCGGCAAGTTCGGGCAGGTGCCTGGCTTGGCCCCACTGGCCCGCCTGGCGGAACAGCCTGGGCTCAAAGGCCTGGGGCTGGTCGGCGCTGGGAGCAGGGGTCTCGCCAGCTGGCGACTCGCCGGCCACCGCAGCGGGCAGATACAGGGCCCCGGACTGGGCGCCAGCCGCGGCGATCGATTCGACCAGCAGCTTCTCCAGCAGCCGATCGACGTCGTCCTCGGCCGCCAGCATCGCCGAGATGGCCAGAAAACGCTGCACCGTGCCGCGCAGGCCATCGAGGGTGAGCGAGAGCTCATCCACCTCCCTTACAAAAGAGCGCAGGGGCGAGCCGGCATCGAACTCAAAGCGGCGGATCGCCGCCGCCACGGCCGCCAGGCGCCGCAGCTCCGCCGAAAGCCGGCCCGCCACCAGCAAGACCACGGGCACCAGCAAAAGCATCACCAGGGCGGTCACCAGCAGCCCCTCCTGCTGTTGCCTGCGGGCCTCGGCCAGCAGCTCGTCATCGGGTACGGCCACCACCAGATACAGCGGCCTGCCCTGCACCGGCGAGGGCAGGGGCAGCACCGCCGTACGCCAGTCGCTGCCCCCAAGCCGCTGGCCGAGGAAGCCGCGCCCGACCCGTTGGCGCAACTGGGAACTGACGCCGCGCAGGGCCGGCACCCCGAGGGTGTCCAGCCGCTGGGACTGGGTCCCGGCAGCCGGAGTTGCCGTTGAACCCGCTTCCGGGCTCTGGCCACTGGCGGCCAGCACCAGACCCTGGCCGTTGACGATCGCCAGCCGGGAACCGGGGGTGGGGCGATGGCGATCGAGCAGCCCTTCCAGGCTGCCCAGCTCCAGGGAGGCGGCCACCACCCCCACCCGACCCGGCAGGCTGCGCGAGAGGGTCAGCCCCAGCTGATTGCCCAGGGCGAGGCGATACACCGGGGAGAGCACCGTGTCGAGCGACTCCATCGCCAACCGGTACCAGGGACGCTGGCGGGGATCGAAATCCGCCGGCAGCAGCTGCACCGGGGCGGCCTGGGGCAAGGGGCGGTCCTGGCTGTCGAAGACGAGCTGCTGGCGCCGCAGGGCCGGATCGGGCCCGTAGGCCGTGACCACCCCCTGGCCGGCCACCACATCGCGGGCGAGGCTCTCCACCACCAAGGCGGCGTTGGCGCCCAGACCCGGCAGGCGCCGGCCGACGGCATCGGTGGCCCGGGCCACCACGAAGCACTGACCATCGGCAAAGCCGATGAAGTAGGCCCGCAGGTTCGGGGTCTGGGCCAGGGCCTGTCGCACCTCGGGCAGGGCCTTCAGCCGCTCGGCCAGACTCGTTCGGCCCGCCAGGGACTGCAGGCGCTCCAGCTCCAGGCTGGCCCGCTGGGGATCGAGGGCCGAGGCCATCGCCCCCTGCAGTTGCCCCCCCAGCGCCTGAAGCATCTGATTGCTGGCGCTGCTGAGCATGGCGCTGCTGCGCCGGTAGCCGATCCAGGACACCAACAGGCCGCTGCCCAGCACAAGGGGCAGGATCAGACCCACCAGGGTCAGCTGAAACGGCAGGCGCAGGGAGCGCCGGCTGGCGCCGATCAATGGGGGACTCATGCCCCAGCTACTTAGCCAGCCTGGCGTCGGCGCGCCAACGTCCGGCGAGCGACTACGGGCTGCAGAACGATGATTGCGGCAGCAACTGCGGCTCCGACTGGCCTGGAGGGGCCCTGCGAACAAGACAGCCGATGCACCCGGATTGTCCTGCTTGTTCCACCAGAGCCTGGATGGGCTGGGGCACAGGTTGTTCAGCCCGCTCCTGGCACCGGTGAGACCCTTCGGCTGGCACCAGCCCCCGCCAGCGCCAACCACCTCCAGATAATGAAAGCCTGCCCGCTGCCTGGCGATGGTCACTTCCTCTCTGGTCACGGCCCTGCTGGCCGTGGCCGTGATCATCAGCCTGGCCCAGCTGCTAGGTCAGCTGGCTGATCGGCTCGGCCAGCCGCGGGTGCTGGGCGACATCGTCAGTGGCATCCTGCTCGGCCCGAGCCTGCTGGGCGCCCTGCAACCGCAGCTGTCCGCCTGGCTGTTCAGCCCGGCGGTGCGCAGCCAGCTGAACCTGCTCGGCCAGCTGGGGCTGGTGCTATTCATGTTCCTGGTGGGGCTGGAGCTGAACCCGCGGCTGCTGCAGGGCCGCATCCCCCTGGCCAGCCGTATCACCACCGTGGGTGTGCTCTTGCCCCTGGGGCTGGGCCTGGCCCTGGCCGACCGCTTCGAGGCCTGGCTGCCGGATCTGATTCCCGGCGATCACGCCCTGGCCGGGGCCCTGTTCATGGGCACGGCGATGGCGATCACCGCCTTCCCGGTGCTGGCCCGGATCCTGGCGGAGCGCCAGCTGCTGGGCCAGCCCCTCGGGGCCCTGGCGATCACGGCCGCTGCCATCGATGACGTGGTGGGTTGGACCCTGCTGGCGGCGGTGGTGGCCTTCAGCCATTCCGGCTCGGCGCTGCAGGCGGTGCCGACCCTGGTGGCGACCCTGCTCTACGCGGCGGTGTTGCTGCTGGCCACGGCGCCCTTGCGGCGCTGGATGGAGCGGCGCCAACGGCGGGGGGAAATGCCTGGAGCGACCGGCCAGACCCTGGTGCTCGTCGGCGCCCTGCTCAGCGGCGTGGCCACGGAGCTGATCGGGGTGCACCTGATCTTCGGCGCCTTTCTCTGGGGGCTGGCGATGCCGCGCAACGAGGCGATCCAGGACTGGCTGTCACTGCGGCTGGAAACGGTCGTGCTGCGGCTGCTGTTGCCCCTGTTCTTCGCCATGAGCGGCCTCAACACCAGCATCGGCAGCCTCAACAGCCTCCAGCTCTGGCTGGCGGCGGGCCTGCTGCTGGCGGTGGCCGTGGGGGGCAAGTTCCTCGGCACCTGGGTGGTGGCCAGGGCCAGTGGCCTGCCGAACCGGGAGGCTCAGGCGCTCGGCTGGCTGATGAACACCCGCGGCCTGACCGAGCTGGTGGTGCTGAATGTGGGCCTGTCGCTGGGGGTGATCAGCTCCGAGCTGTTCACCATGGGGGTGCTGATGGCCCTGATCACCACCGCCATGGCTGGCCCGCTGCTGGCGGGACTGGGCTACACGCGGCGACCGGCGCCAACGCCGATCCTGTAAAGCCTTACCCGAGGCCCTCGCAGCGGTGAGGTGCTCTTCGTAGGCTCCTTCACATTGCTCAATCCGAACACATGTTCACGCAGGTCCGTTCCGCCAGTCGCCGGGTCAGCCCC
>CAIKWV010000127.1 GCA_903831165.1 uncultured cyanobacterium | reverse complement strand
CTAACGCTACGCATTAAGCCATCAAATCGTAGTAATCACGATACCATTCAGCAAACCGCTCCACACCCGCCTCGATCAGCGTGGTGGGCCGGAACCCCACCCAAGCCTCCAGTGCTGAGGTGTCAGCGGCGGTGGCGGGCACATCACCGGGCTGCATCGGCTGCAGATCCGTGATCGCCGGCCGGCCCAGGGCCTGCTCGAGCACCTCGATGAAGCGCAGCAGCTCGATCGGCTGGCTGTTGCCGATGTTGAACAGCCGGTGCGGCGCCGCGGCGGTGGCCGGATCGGGGTGCAGCGGATCGAACTGGGGGTCGGCCGTGGCCGGCTTGTCGAGGCAGCGCACCACGCCTTCGACGATGTCGTCGATGTAGGTGAAATCGCGCTGCATCCGGCCCTGGTTGAACACCTGGATCGGCTCACCCGCCAGGATCGCCCGGGCGAACAGCATCGGCGCCATGTCGGGCCGGCCCCAGGGGCCGTAGACGGTGAAGAAACGCAGACCGGTGGCCGGCAGGCCGTAGAGATGGCTGTAGGTGTGCGCCATCAATTCGTTGGCCTTCTTGGTGGCCGCGTACAGGCTCACCGGGTGATTGACCGCATGCTGCTCGGAGAACGGCATCTGCCGGTTGCCGCCGTAGACCGAGCTGCTGGAGGCATAGACCAGATGCTCCACCGCCTGCTGGCGGCAGCCCTCGAGAATGTGGCCGAAGCCCACCAGATTGCTCTGGATGTAGGCGGCGGGATTCTCAATCGAGTAGCGCACCCCCGCCTGAGCGGCCAGATGGACCACACTCCGGGGCTGTTCCGCGGCGAACAGGGCCGCCATGGCCTCGCCATCCGCCAGATCGAGCTGGTGGAAGCGGAAATCGGCCTGGAGCGCCTGGGCCAGCACCTGCAGGCGCTCCAGCCTGGAACGCTTGAGAGCGGGGTCGTAGTAGCTGTTGAGGTTGTCGAGGCCCACCAGACGCTCGCCCCGGGCCAGCAACCGCTCGGCCACGGCGGCACCGATGAAGCCGGCGACGCCGGTGACCAGGATGGGGCGGTTCAGACGTCCTCCGCCAACCGCTGCCGGAAGTAGGCGATCGTGGGCTCCAGGCCCTGCTCCAGGCTGACCTTCGGTTCCCAGTCCAGCTGCTCGCGGGCCAAGTCGATCACCGGCTGACGCTGCATCGGATCGTCCTGGGGCAAGGGGCGATGGACCAGCTCCAGGGCGGGATTGATACGCTCCCGCACCAGTTCGGCCAACTGGCGGATCGTGAACTCGCCCGGATTGCCGATGTTGATCGGGCCGGTGTGCCCCCCGTTCATCAGCCGGATCATGCCTTCGATCAGGTCGTCCACATAGCAGAAGGAGCGCGTCTGCGAGCCGTCGCCGTAGATGCTGATCGGCGTGCCCTTCAGCGCCTGCACGATGAAGTTGGAGACCACCCGGCCGTCGTCGGCCAGCATCCGCGGGCCGTAGGTGTTGAAAATGCGGACCACGCGGATGTCCACCGCGTGCTCGCGGTGGTAGTCGAAAAACAGCGT
>CAIKWV010000126.1 GCA_903831165.1 uncultured cyanobacterium | reverse complement strand
CGATCGCCTGGCTGCTGTTGTCGCTGCTGGCCCTCCAGCTGGCTCGCCGCCTGCCCCAAGCGATCGCCCTGCCGGTCCTGCAACAGGGCTTGCTGGCCCTGGCCATCGGCCTGCTCGCCGCCATCGCCCTGCCGTTCAGCCTGCAGGGGGCGGCGTCTCGACTGGCGATCACGCTGCTGGCCAGTGGCGTGTTGCTGCACTGGTGGTTCATCGTCCCGGGCGCTGGGCTCGGCCAGCTGGTCCTGTGGCGCCGCTTCCACCCCTATCTGCTGGAGCTGAATCTGCTGCTGCTGGCGATCCGCCTCAGCTGCGACCTGCCGGCGACCTGGCAGGCCCCGGGCTGGCTGCTGCTGGCCCTGATGCTGCTGAGTCCTCGGCTGAGGCGCTGGTTCGAGCCGCGCTTGCAGGTCTGGTCCGTGATCGCGGCCTGGATCGGCATCGCCCTGGTGATGGTGCGCCCCGAGGACCACCCCCTGATCGCCATCAGCCTGATGATCGTCTATGTGGTCCTGAGCCATCGCTGGCTGCAGCTGCAGCCCGACGCCGAACCGGCGGCTCCCGCGGGCCTGGGCCTGCTCGATCAACTGGCGAAGCTGGTGGCCAGGGCCCCCAATCCGCTGCTGTATGCCCCCCTGTTCGTGGCGGTGGCGGTGGTGCTGGCCAGTCACTTCGATCACTCGCTGCTGACCCTGCTGTGGGCCGCCGAGGCCTTCGTGATCTACGTGCTCAGCGCCGTGCTGCGCGACAGCCGCTTCCGGGTGGTGGCCCTGATCGCCCTGGGGAGCTGCCTGTGGCGGCTGGTGGCGGTGGACATGGCCCAGTCGGACCTGACCACCCGCGGCGTGGTGTTCGTGGGGGTGGGGCTGCTGATGCTGGCGATGAACGCGCTCGCCAGCCGTTTCCGCTCCCGCTTCCGCTGAACGATCGGCGGCAACCCGCGCTGAAGGATGTTCCCATCCCCGGCTACCGATCCATCCGCTGCCGAGTTGTGGGGCTGGCGTGGACGGGCGACCAGCATCGATCGGATCGCCTTCAGAGTCCTGGTGACCCGGATCCATCCCCGCCGAGGGAGCCATCAAAGACCGCTTACGACGCGATGCTCCCCTGGCCCCCCCCAGAGCGACCTGCACCGGTGAGACACGGAGCTTGCTGGGTCAGCCCGTCGGGCGTTGTTCAGCCCACACCTGCAGGCCTGGCCCCGGGCCTTCAGGCCACCAGGTAGGCCTCGAGTGCCAGGGAGTGATGGCGGATGCCTTCCAGGGCCCGTCGTTCAAGATTGCGGGTCTTGTCGCGGCTCATGCCCAGGGTGCGGGCGATGCCGGTGAGGCTCATCGGCTCCTCACCATCGATCCCGTACCGCATCTTCAGCACCTTCCCCTGCAGCTCTGGCAGCTGCTCCAGCAGCGCCCGCAGGTCACCTTTCAGGCATTCCCCATCCACCAGCTCCGCCGGCAGAACCCCATCACCCGCCAGCAGATCCAGCAGTTCCGTGTCCTCCCCGTCGCCCACCTTCGTCTCCAGGCTCACCGGCTGACGCGCCCGGCACAGCAGGTCCTTCACCTCCTCCTCCGGCAGCTCCACCGCCAGCGCCAGTTCGCTCACCGTCGGTGTGCGGCCCAGTTCCTGGCTCAGTTCACGCTGGCCCTTCTTCAGCTTGTTCAGCGTTTCGGTGATGTGTATCGGCAGCCGGATCGTGCGGCTCTTCTCGGCGATCGCCCGGGTGATGCCCTGCCGGATCCACCAATACGCATAGGTCGAAATCTTGTAGCCCCGCGT
>CAIKWV010000125.1 GCA_903831165.1 uncultured cyanobacterium | reverse complement strand
CGCCTCGGTGAGGCGCTGCAGGGCCTGCTTGTCCTGGCGCAGATCGATGCCTTCGTTGGCCTTGAAGGTGGCGGCCAGGTAATCGACGATCACCTTGTCGAAGTCATCGCCGCCCAGGTGGGTGTCGCCACTGGTGGAGAGCACCTCGAACACACCGTCGCCGACTTCCAGCACGGAGACGTCGAAGGTGCCGCCGCCCAGGTCGAAAACCAGGATGCGCTCGTTGCTCTTCTTGTCGAGGCCGTAGGCCAGAGCCGCCGCCGTGGGCTCGTTGATGATGCGCAGCACCTCGAGGCCGGCGATCTTGCCGGCATCCTTGGTGGCCTGACGCTGAGAATCGTTGAAGTAGGCCGGCACCGTGATCACCGCCTGGGTGACCGTTTCGCCGAGATACTTACCGGCATCTTCGGCGAGCTTGCGCAGCACTTCAGCCGAGATCTCCTCAGGGGCGAACTGCTTGTTCAGCACCGGGGACTTGATCTTGACATTGGCGCCGGCCTTCTCGACCGTGTAGCTCACCTCTTTCGATTCTTCCGTCACCTCATCGACGCGGCGACCGATGAAGCGCTTCACCGAATAAAAGGTGTTCTCGGGGTTCATGACCGCCTGGCGCTTGGCGATCTGGCCGACCAGCTTGTCCTGGTTCTTGGTGTAGGCCACCACCGAGGGCGTCGTGCGGAAGCCTTCGGCGTTGGCGATCACCGTGGGCTTGCCGCCCTCCATCACGGCGACGCAGCTGTTCGTAGTGCCGAGGTCAATACCGACGACCTTTCCCATGGGTTACCACCTCCTGGAGTGGATGAAATCAGACTTGAAGCATCTTCAGCAGGGCCCCTCCCCTGCGGCCAGGCGTGGTTCCCGAACCGCAGGCAGGGCGGTGAGGAGCAGAAAGCCAGTGCCCATCTACGGTTCCAGCGGCTCAAACAGGTTGGGGAGCCTGGCCTGGCAGAGCCCGGAAGGCCCCCTTGAACGCTCCGATCCACCGCAGCCCCGGTGACGTCCCGCCCAACAGCCCTGCCGCATCACTCCACCCAGACATCCGGATCCGCCATGTCGTCCATGCCCTCCAAGCCACAACAGGCCGCCGCCACCACCAGGCCAGGACCCGGCGGCTCCACCGCCCTGGCCGGGGTGCTGGGGGATCCGGTGCACCACTCCCTGTCGCCGGCGATTCACAATGCGGCCCTGGCGGAACTCGGCCTCGACTGGGTCTACCTGGCCCTGCCGGTGCGCGCAGCCGATCTGGCGGCGGTGGTGCCGGCCCTGGAGGCATTGGACTGCCGCGGTCTCAGCGTCACCCTTCCCCACAAGCGGGCGGTAACCGCCCTGGTCGCCGAGCTGAGTCCGCTGGCGCAGCGGCTGGGGGCGGTGAACACCCTGGTGCGGCGGCCCCAGGGCGGCTGGCTGGGCACCAACACCGATGTCGAAGGTTTTCTGGCCCCCCTGCGCGAGGGCGACTGGCAGGGGAAACGGGCGGTGGTGCTGGGCTGTGGTGGCAGTGCCCTGGCGGTGCTGGCCGCGCTGGAGCAGCTGGGCTTCGGCTCGATCGCCGTGGCGGGCCGCAACGCCTCCGCCCTGGCAGCCTTTCAGGCGGACTGCCAGGCCTGGCTGCCCGGCCTGGACACCCTCGCCTGGACCGCGGCGGACGAGGGGCCCGTGCTGCGGGCCCTGGCCCAGGCCGACCTGGTGGTGAACTGCACGCCGGTGGGCATGACCAGCACCAGCGACCCCACGGCGGCGAGCCGCTCCCCACTCAGCGCCGCGGCCCTCGATCAGCTGCGGCCGGGCTGCGGCGTCTACGACCTGATCTACACGCCACGGCCCACGGCCCTGCTGCAAGCGGCGGCGGAACGGGGCTGCCGCACCTGGGACGGCCTGGAGATGCTGGTGCAGCAAGGCGCTGCCGCCCTGCGCCTCTGGAGCGGTCTCGACGACGTGCCCGTGGAGGCGATGCGCGACGCGGCCCTGAGCCGGCTTCAGGCCCCCTGAGAGCCTGTTGCGCGTCAGGGGCACCAGGCCCCCAGCCAGGCGCGTGTTGCTCGCGCAGACCATTCAGAGCCAAACGCCTCGACGCGCTCCGTCACCCACACCCCGCAAGCTCGCCGGCTGGTCACGACAGCGTCCTGGCTCAGCTGCGGCTGGACGTCGAGAGCGATTGGCGCAGGGTTGCCCTGTCCAACCAGGGCGCCGGAATCCTTCACCGCTCTGTCTGTTCCGATCCGGCTTGAAATCCAGAGGTCGGAAAACCTCTCGGCTTCTGCCAGCAATCGATCGGCCCCGGACTCCTAGCCTGATCGTCCCTTGTCCGCGCGCCGCCTCCCCTCCATGCAGGATCCCCCGATCTGGCAGCGGCTGCTGGCCGCCCTGGCCTACCTGTTGCCCCTGAGCGACGCCATTCCCTTCGGCAAGGCCCTGCTGCTGCAATTTCCGGTGCTCCAGCTGCTGGCTGTGCCCGCTCTGCCGCTGATCACAGTGCAACAGGCCATTCCCTTTGGTGGACTGGTGCTGTTTCTGGCGCTGTATCTGCTGGTGGTGCGCAACAGCAAGGTGCCCTATCTGATCCGCTTCAACGTCCTGCAGGCCATCTTGCTGGACATCGTCTTGGTGCTGCTCACCCTCGCCTTCGACACCCTGCTGGGCTCCCTGGCCGCCAGCTTCGCGGTACGGACGCTGGAGAACACGATCTTCCTCGGCTGCGTGGTGCTGGTGCTGTTTGCCATGGTGGAAAGCCTGCGGGGCAAGGAAGCCGAAATCCCCTCGGTCTCGGAAGCGGTGCGGATGCAGCTCTACTGAGTTGCCAGGATCGATGGCCCGAGAAGCCCCTGGCTGCAAACGCCAACCGGGCCTGAGTCCGACGCGCCAACGCTGGCGCCGGCACCAGGCCGAAGGATCCGCAAAGTCCCCGGCCGAGGCCCAGGGGGCTGCCGGCCCTGAGGTAGGGTTTGAGATCCGTCGCTGATGGAACCTTCCCTCAGCCCCTCGCGCAGGCGACCACGACGCTAACGACCATGAGCCAGTCTTACTACGAAACGATGTACATCCTCCGCCCGGACATTCCGGAAGAGGAAGTCGAAAATCACGTCACCAAGTATCGCGACATCGTCGTTGAAGCTGGCGGCGAAGTGCTGGACACCCAGATGCGCGGCAAGCGCCGTCTGGCCTACCCGATCGCCAAGCACCGCGAGGGGATCTACGTCCAGCTCAACCACAACGGCGACGGCCAGCAAGTGGCCCCCCTGGAGCGAGCCATGCGTCTCTCCGAGGACGTGATCCGCTATCTCACCGTCAAGCAGGACGGCCCTCTGCCCACGCCCCGCTCGCTGACCACCAACGCCAGCGGTGCCGGTGAGAGCGCGGCAGCCGCCACCGAAACCGTCGAGGCCTGAATCCCTCAGCCCATTCACAGAGCCCATAGCGCAGCCCTCAGGCCACTGGCCGCCCGGGGTTGTGCCGTGTGGTTGTGAACATCTTCAAAATGCTCCTAAACTCCGCCCCACTGGGCGAATAGGACATGAACGATTCAGAAGCGACCGGAACTGGTTTGCCGCCGCGCAACCAGAACATGGCACCGGATTTTCGCCAGCAGCAGGATGCCGGCAACGTGGATCGCCGCTGGTGGGAGACCGGCCAGGCGACCAGATCGTCGGCCCGAGCCCCGTCTAGCCCACAAGTGGGTTCCGCCCCACGCGTCGACGGCAGTTTCACCGCGCCGCCGCCACCGCCGCCACTGAACCCTGAGTGGATGCGTGCCGCCGCCCAGCCGACGCAGCCAACCGTTGCGCCGCAGCCCGCCCACACCACCGAAGCACCTGGACGCTTCGACGGGGCTGGAGCTCCTGCTCACTGGGGCTTTTCCACTGGGGCTCCCCAGCCGGCGCCTGCCCCCGACCCCATGGTCCAGGGCGGCGCCCCGGGAGCAAGCACGGATCCGACGACCTCGGCCCAGGCAGCCGCAGCACAGGCCAGTCTCGAGGCACTGACCGTGCAACGGCTTGAACTGGAATTGGCCGCTGCCCGCGATGAGGCGACGGCGCTGCACGAAATGCTGGAGGATCTGCCGGAGATCTTCGAGCGCAAGTTCCGGCAACGGCTGCAGTCGATCCTTGAGCAGCAACAGCGGCTGCTGGCTGACAACCAGAGCCTGAGGGAGCAGCTCTACACCCTGGCCCCAGGGGCACCCGGTGTGGAAACCAGGCCCAGCCGCTTGCTGCTGCCGTCCTCCCAGCCGAGCATGCCCCCCCTGGCGAAACGCAGCCCCCTGGGCGAAACCCTGCGCAAAGTGCTGCGGCTGGGGCGGCCGACCGCCCCCGATTCGAACGATCCAGACCGCTTCGCCTGATCGCAATCAGGCTGAAGCGACCGGCTGATCAGCGGCCCCGATGGCGGGCCGACCACAGCCGGGTGGGCAATCCCCAGACGTAGATGAACCCCTCGGCGGCGCGGTGATCGAACAGATCCTCCGCCCCGTAGGTGGCCATGTCGGGCACATAGAGGCTGTCGCTGTCGCTGCTGCGCCCCACCACCGTGGCATTGCCCCGGTGCAACTTGACGCGCACCCGGCCGTTGACCGTCTCCTGAGTGCGATCGAGGAAGCCATCGAGGGCCTGCTTGAGCGGGCCATACCAGAGGCCCTGGTACACCAGATCGGCCCAGCTCATCTCCACCTGGCGCTTGTAGCGCTGCACATCGGCGGCAAGGGTGAGGCTTTCAAGTTCCTGGTGGGCCTTGATCAGCAACAACAACCCCGGAGTTTCGTAGATCTCGCGGCTCTTGATGCCCACCACCCGGTTCTCCACCATGTCCAGGCGACCGAAACCGTGGCTGCCGGCCAGGGCATTGGCGCGCCGGATCAGGGTCACCGGATCGAGCCGTTCACCGTCGAGGCTCACTGGGTTGCCGTGCTCAAAGCCGATCTCCACCACCTG
>CAIKWV010000124.1 GCA_903831165.1 uncultured cyanobacterium | reverse complement strand
TGACGCCCGTCTACCTGCTCTCGCTCTGTCGCCGGGTCTTCTTCGGCCCCAGGATCCCGGCCCTGGCCGTGGTCGGTGACATGACCCCCCGGGAGCTGGTGATCGGCCTCAGCCTGCTGGTGACCACCCTGGTGATCGGCTTCTGGCCGCGGGTGGCGATCGACTTTTACCAAGCCAGCACCAACGCCCTGGCGATCGAGCTCAGCAACACCAGTCAGATCGCCCTCAGCCATCTCCCGAGCTTCGGCTGATCCCAGGACCAATCGCGCCGGTGCGGGGATCCCGGCCCCCACGCTGATCACGGCCTGGATGGGATCCAGCTGGAATGAATCTCCAACGCGTCATCGAACGAACCGGACCATGAGCACCGATCTCCAGAGTCGACCCGCCCTGCTGGTGGGCGTTGGCCTGCCCCAGTTCGAGCAGATCACCCCCGATCAGGTGAGCCAGCACATCCCCGAGCTGATGGCCCAGCTGGAGAGCGAGCTCTCGGCGCTCGAGACCAAGCTCGATCAGGCCTGCCAACGGGGCGAGTCCCCGACCTGGGAAACGCTGATGGACCCCCTGCAGCGCCTGAATGAACGGCTGCGCTGGAGCTGGGGGGTGGTCAGCCATCTCCATGGCGTCTGCAACACCCCGGAACTGCGCCAGGCCCACAGCGAGCAGCAGGCCTCCGTCGTGGCCTTCGGCAATCGGGCCGGTCAGAGCGAGAGCATCCACCGGGCCCTCAAGGCGCTGCAGGCCTGCCCCGATCTGGACCGGACCCAGCAGCGCATCCTGACCAGCGAGCTGCGCGATATGGATCTGCGCGGCGTCGGCCTCCAAGGGGACGAGCGCCAGGCCTTCAACGCCGCCAGCCAGGAGCTGGCTGAACTCTCCACCAGCTTCGGCAACCGCCTGCTGGATGCCACCAACAACTGGACCCTGCGGCTCACCGAGGTCGCCGAGGTCGACGGCCTGCCGCTGAGCCTGCGGGACCAGCTGGCCCAGGCCGCCCGTCAGGCGGACCCGGCCGATGCCGATGCCACGGCGGAGTCCGGTCCCTGGCTGATGGGCCTCGATTACCCCCGCTTCGGGCCGTTCATGCAGTACAGCCGGCGGCGGGACCTGCGCGAGCGGGTCTACAAGGCCCAGGTGAGCCGCGCCTCCGGCGAAGCCGCTGCCCCCCGGCCGGACGGCAGCGAGTCCGGCGCCGCCGCTGACAGCAACTGGCCTGTGATCGAGCGGATCCTGAGCCTGCGGCTGGAGCAGGCCCGCCGCCTCGGCTACGCCAACTGGGCCGACAAGAGCCTGGCCGCCAAGATGGCCGGCTCGATCACCGAGGTCGAAGGGCTGCTGGAGGATCTGCGCGCCGCCGCCTATCCGATGGCCGAGCGGGAATTGGCCGATCTACGCGCCTGCGCCGGGCGCCACGGCGCCGCCGAAGCCGCCGATCTGCAGCCCTGGGACGTGAGCTTCTGGGCCGATCACCTACGCCGCGAGCGCTTCGATCTCGACAGCGAGGCACTGCGGCCCTGGTTCCCGCTGCCCCAGGTGCTCGCTGGCCTGTTTGCCCTCTGCGATCGCCTGTTCGGCATCACGATCAGCGCCGCCGATGGCGAGGCTCCGATCTGGCATCCGGATGTGCGCTTCTTCCGCGTCCACGACCGGGACGAAGGCCGGCCGATCGCCGCTTTCTATCTCGACCCCTACAGCCGCCCCGGCAGCAAGCGCGGCGGGGCCTGGATGGACGAGTGCCTGAGCCTGTCGCACGGGGCCGATGGCCAGCCGGTGTTGCCGGTTGCCTACCTGGTCTGCAACCAGAGCGCACCGGTGGGCGAGACCCCCAGCCTGATGACCTTCCAGGAGGTGGAGACCCTGTTCCACGAGTTCGGGCATGGGCTGCACCACATGCTCACCACCGTCGAGCGGCCCCAGGCGGCCGGCATCAACAACGTCGAGTGGGATGCGGTGGAACTTCCCAGCCAGTTCATGGAGAACTGGTGCTACGACCGCTCCACCCTGCTGGGCATGGCCCGCCACTGGCAGAGCGGTGAACCGCTGCCCGAGGCCGAATTCGACAAGCTGCTGGCCGCCCGCACCTTCATGGCCGGCGCCGCCACCCTGCGGCAAGTCCACTTCTCGCTGACGGACCTGCGCCTGCACAGCAGCTGGACCCCAGGCAGCGGCCAGACCCCCGAACAGCTGCGACGCCAGATCGCCACCACCACCACGGTGCTGGAGCCGATCGAAGAGGACGCCCTGCTCTGCTCCTTCGGTCACATCTTCGCCGGCGGCTACGCAGCCGGGTACTACTCCTACAAGTGGGCAGAAGTGCTGAGCGCCGATGCCTTCAGCGCCTTCGAAGACGGGGGCCTCGATAACGAGGAGGCGATCCGCGCCACCGGTCGCCGCTTCCGCGACACCGTGCTCAGCCTGGGCGGCAGCCGCCATCCGGCCGAGGTGTTCGAGAGCTTCCGGGGCCGAGCCCCGTCCACCGAGGCCCTGATCCGCCACACGGGTCTGGTGGCGGCAGAGGCACCGCACTGAGCGGCGTGTGTTCAGCAAGCGGTTTTGCACCGACAGGAGTGGTTGTTGCCGAGGGTGGGATCAACTAGGCCGCAGCAACTCGCTCAGCAGCGGTTTCAGGCTCTGGGGCGCCTTGAGCAGGCGATCGTGGCGCAACACCGGCAGCAGCTGGCAGCGGCCGACCGGCAACACCCCCAGCCAGCCCGGAAACACCGTCAGATCGGTGGGGGTGTAAAAGCTGCAGCAATCAATGCGGCGCAGGGGATCGAGATCGGCGTTGAGCCGTTCCAGCAGGGAGCTGCCGGGCTTCATGTCCGCAACTCCCGCCAGCAGCAGGCTCGGCCAGGGCACGGCGGCCAGGGTGCCTTGGTGGGGACTGGCGACACTGATGAAGCGGCGGGTCCGGGGGGCACCACCCAACAACTGAATCCAGCTGCGGGCGATCACGCCCCCCATCGAAAAGCCCAGCAGATCGATCGGCTGCTCGGGGCCGAACGTGGCCTGGATCGCCTCATCGAGGCGCCGGGCCAGGTCGAGCAAGGGCCTGCTGCCCAGGCCATGGGGCAGATGGGGCAACAGCAGGGGATCACGGCGATGGTCCAGTTCGCGCAACAGGCTGTGGAACACCCTGGGCGTGTCCCAGAGGCCGTGGATCAGCACCAG
>CAIKWV010000123.1 GCA_903831165.1 uncultured cyanobacterium | reverse complement strand
TACATCAACTCCGTCGGCGTGCTCCATCACCTGCGCGAGCCCGAGCAGGGCCTGCGGGCCCTGGCCCGCCGGCTGCGCCCCGGCGGGGTGCTGCATCTGTTTCTGTACGCCGACGGCGGTCGCTGGGAGATCCATCGCAGTCAACAGGCCCTGGCGCTGCTGGCGGTGGGCACGGGAGAAGACGGCCTGCGGCTGGGCCGGCAGTTGCTGCGCGAGCTGCCGGAGACCAATCGGCTGCGGCGCCACCACGAGCAGCGCTGGGCGCTGGACACGGCCGCCGACGCCAACTTCGCCGACATGTACCTGCACCCGCAGGAAACCAGCTACAACCTCGATCGGCTGCTGCGGTTCGTCGAGCAGGCGGAGCTGAGCTTCGCCGGCTTCTCCAACCCGGAGGTTTGGGATCCGGCGCGGCTGCTGCAGGGGGAGCTGCTGGAGCGGGCCCAGGCCCTGCCCCTACGCCAGCAATGGGCCCTGGTGGAGGCCCTCGATCCCGATATCAGCCATTTCGAGTTTTTCCTGAGCAAGGGGGAGATCGCCCCAGCGAACTGGACGGATGAGGCGCTTCTGGCCCTTGGCGGCCAGCGCAACCGCTGCCTCTGGGGCTGGCCCTCCACCAGCCTGATGGGGCCGGATCTGCAGCCGCTCTCGATCGCCGCCGAAGATCTGGAGCTGCTGCAGGCCTTTGAGGCCGCACCTGCCGGAACCCCTCTGGCAGCCCTGACTCTGGCGATGGACCGCGAGCAGCGGCTGCTCCGGGCCCGCCGGCTGATCGCCGAGCGGCTGTTGCTGCCGGTGTGCCCCTGACTGGCCCTGGCGGCCGATTTCGGCAACGGTGCCGTAACCCTGCGTGATAACCTCCGACCGCCCAGTCGGAACCACGTCGGTTGCAGGCTGCCCTGACCACTCCGGTGCCCCCTTCCCCCAGCGGGGAATCGATACCCGAAGCGATCGAGGCGTCCACCTCCCGTGCTTCCTCCAGCGATGACAGCCCCGGTGATTCCGTCGCCGAAGGCCATCCCGCGGAACCCGCTCTCATCCCAGAGCCTGTCGAAGGTTCTGGTCATGGCTCAGGACCCGGTGACGACTCTGAGCACGCCTCAGGATCCTCACAAGAATCCGAACAAGGGCCAGAGAGCGGATCCGACAACGGAATGGATGGGTATCACCGTCTCCAACGCCGCCTGATTCTGGCGACGTTGGCGGCCACCGCACTGGCGGTGCCGGTGACGGCGCTCTGCTTCGACCTGCCGACCGCCGGCAGTCTGCTGATCGGGGCCCTTTCGGGACTCCTCTACATCAGGCTTCTGGCCCGCAGCGTCTCCCGTCTCGGCGGCGATCGCCGCTCGGTGGGCAAGTTTCAGCTCGTGGTCCCCGTCGTCCTCGTGCTGTCAGCCGCCAGGATTCCCCAGCTTGAGATCGTTCCCGCCCTGGTGGGATTCCTTCTCTACAAGCCCGCGCTGATCGTTCAGGCCGTCCTCGACACCTGAGCCACCAGCTCCAGGCCTTCCCCCCC
>CAIKWV010000122.1 GCA_903831165.1 uncultured cyanobacterium | reverse complement strand
CGGCTGCAGATGCAGGTGATAGGTGTTGGCCAGCACCATCTCGGCGCCGGTTTCGACCAGCTGGGGGATCGCCACCCCCTTGACCGTGGCGGCGGTGCCCACCGGCATGAACCGGGGCGTGTGCACGGGGCCGTGGGGGGTGTGAAAACAGCCGCAGCGGGCCCGGCTGTGGGGGCAACGGGCCGTGATCGTGAAGCTGAAGGGAGTGGCGCCCGCCGCCATCGGGGCAGCGAGATCCCCCGGCACCTGGGGAGAGGGACTCGTCGGCACGCTGGGCCCTCCGGGTGCAAGGGTAGAGGTGATACCGGGTCTGCCCTCAGGCTCCCGCTGCCGAAGACGGTACGTGCCTTGCCGCTCAGGCGCTCTCAGCGGGCCGGGCTTGATGTCGGTTCGCCCTCGGCATCTGGCTCGGTGGTCTTTTCGCCATTTCTGTGCGCCGGCGGCAGCGAGTCCGGCGGGAGTGCCCTGCCTGGCTTTACGGCTGAGGGCACGGCTGGTTTCTTGCCCCTGGCTCCTTCGCGGCAGGGTTGCAACCTGAGGGCTTCAACCTGCTGGCGGTTCGCTGTGGAGGTCGCGGATCCGTTATGCGTTCGTCCTGCCGGGGCGACGTCAGCCCCAGGAGGTGGGTTATCGCACGGTCTGTTCTGGGAGCGGGGCTGATTCCGCGAGTCCCTTGGCGCCTGGGAGGCATCCTGCGCCTGAATGGGGTCGGTGCAGCGGCTCCGCCGGCCTGCGCCCTTCCCCGTGATGCCCCTCGGCCCCGCCATGAATCGCCCATCCGATCCTGACTCCGCCGGTGCCCCCGCCTGGCTGCGGGATCTGGCCGGGGCCTGGATCTTCTATTCGGTGCTGCCGGCCTGGCCCTGGCCGCAGCCGCGCTTCGAGCGCATCGCCCGCTTCGCCCCCTGGGTGGGTCTGGTGCTTGGCGGCCTGCAGGCCCTGCTGTGGTGGGGGCTGCAGGGCCGGGTGCCGCTGCTGGCCCAGGTGGCCCTGGTGCTGGCGATCGGGCTGCTGCTGACCGGCGGGCTGCACATGGACGGTGCCATGGACACCGCCGATGGCCTGGCGGCCGGCGATCGGTTGCTGGAGGCCATGGCGGACAGCCGGGTCGGCGCCAGTGGTGCCCAGGCCCTGGCCCTGCTGCTGCTGCTGCGGGCGGCTGGCCTGGCCATGCTGGGGCCCCTGGCTCCGGCGGCACTGCTCTGGAGCGCCGTCTGGGGGCGGATGGCGCCGCTGCTGGCCATGGCCCGCTTCCCCTATCTGCGGCCCCGGGGCTCGGCCGGCTTCCATCGCCGCCACTGGGCCGGCCTGGCGATCGAGCTGCGGCCGAGCCTGGTGCTGCTGGCCCTGTTGCTGCCGCTGTCCTGGCACTGGCAGTGGCCGCTGCCGCTGCTGCTTGCCGGGCTGCTGCCGACCGTGCTGGTGCCCCTGGGGCTGGGCCGGCGGCTGGGCGGCCACAGCGGTGACAGCTACGGAGCCTGTGTGGAGTGGGCCGAAACCCTGGCGCTGCTGCTCATGGCGTTGTTGCTGGTGCTGCTGCGCTCCGCAGCCCCGGCGGCAGGCTGAGCCGGAAGGCATTCCCCTCTCCGGGCAGGCTGGGGTCGCTGAGACGGGGCGGAATCTCCAGGACCAGGTCTCCTCCCAGCCCTCGGGCCAGATCCCGGGCCAGGGCCAGCCCCAGGCCGGTGCCCGGTTTCAGGGCGCCGCTGCTGCCGCGACGGCCCCGCTCAAAGATCAGCTCCCGCTCCTCGTCCGGGATCGCGGTGCCGCCGTCCCACACCGTGAAGCTCGGACCCCCATCCTGCTGCTGGCCCACATGCAGGCCGACGGCGCTGCCGGCGGGGCTGTAGCGGAAGGCGTTCTCCAGCAGGTTGGCCAGGATTTCCGCCACGACGCCGCTGTCGCCGCGCCAGTCGGGCAGGGCGCTGGGCTGGTGCCAGTGGCGACCCTGCAGGGTGGCGGTGGCGGCAGCCCGCTGCAGCAGCGGTTGCAGCGGTTCCGCCAGGGGCTGGCCCTCCGGCCCGCTGAGCATGGGGGGCAGCAGCAGGGGCTGGGGGCTGCTGGACGGGGCGATCAGCACCTCGCCACCGGCCAGATCGCTGATCGCATCCACATAGCGGTTGAGCTGGCGCTCCTCCGCCAACAGTCCGTCCACCAGGGTGCGGTTGTCGCTGTCCTGCTCAAGGCGCCGGCGCAGCAGATGGCCGAAGGTGCGCAGGGCCGTGAGCGGGTTGCGCAGCTGATGCACCAGCAGCCGCAGCTGTTCATCCTGGCGTTCCAGGCGGCGTTGCAGCTGCTGCTGCTCCAGGTCGAGGCTGAGGGCTTCGGTGAGACAGAGGGCCACGGCCTGCAGCCGTTGTCGCAGGGGCTCCGGCCAATTGCCCGTGCTGGTCTCCACCTGTAGGGCTCCCAGCAGCAGCTGCTGGTCCCGCAGGGGCAGCCAGCGCCGCTCCTCGGCGGGGACCCGCAGTCGGCTGTCGCCGGCGACCGCGGCCAGGGCACGTCCATCGGCAGGCCATTGGCCAACCGGCATCAGGGTGGCCTGCCCTTCGGGCTCCTGGTGGGTCACGTAGACCACCAGGGAACGGACCTCGGCGCAATCCACGAACTGGGCGAGCTGGAAGCCCAGAAGGCTGAGAAACCGCTCGGAGACTGGCATCACGGGCGGTTGCCTGGTCGGGTGGTGGGGGCTGCTGGCAGGGGCCTGGAAAAAAGTTGCCGAGGGCGTGTCAGAAATCCGAAAAAAAGCCTTAAGCTCTTGGTATCGACCACTACTTCGCAGTCCAACCGGGCTGGCAAGTCGCTGTCGGCATGGTCAAGGCCGCACAAAGGTTGCACAAACCTCTTGGCCGAGGCTACAGCAGAGGGAGATGCGCCCCTCTTCTGCGCTGGTGCTGCGTGAGCAGCCTCCGATGTCGCCGTTGGCGATCTTCTGCTCACCCACGGCAGGACGACAGAACGTATGGGCGTGGATCGGTCGGGCTTCGGTTCGTCGATCCGGCACGGCTTTCGCCGCCGCCAGGGTTTCGTGCCCCTGCCAGGCGATCGCCAGCCCTCACTACCTCCACCCTCCTCTTTCCTCTCCTCCTCAGGGAGTCGTCCCATGTCCAAGAAGCGCAAGCGGATCAGCCGCCGTCGTCTGGCCGGCCAAAGGGTTCTGGCCCATGTGCCCACCTTCAATCTCGAAACCGGAGCCCATAAGCCCGTGACTGCCGCCCGGCGCTACTTCGCCGAGTCCGAGCTGATGGCTCCGGCGATCCTCAACGTCCGCCGCAACGAGCACACCACCGATCGCTTCTTCTGGGGCGAAAAGGGTCTGTTCAGCGCCCAATATGCCGAGGAGAACCACTTCCTGTTCCCCTCCCTGCGGCTGATTGTCGATCGCATCGGCGAAGACGTCCTGTTTGAGGGCCTCGAATCGATGGCCG
>CAIKWV010000121.1 GCA_903831165.1 uncultured cyanobacterium | reverse complement strand
GGTGATCACCACCATCGGCACCGAATCCATCTGGGCGGTGGCGATGCCCGTCACCAGGTTGGTGGCGCCGGGACCGGAGGTGCCGAAACAGACCCCCACCTGACCGGTGGCCCGGGCGTAGGCATCGGCGGCGTGCGTTCCCCCCTGCTCGTGGCGCACCAGGATGTGCTTGAGCCAGCCCCGCTCCTCAGCCTTGTAGAGCTCGTCGTAGATCGGCAGGATCGCGCCGCCCGGGTAACCGAAGATGTGCTTGACGCCATGGCGATGCAGGGCATCCATCAGGGCGTAGGCCCCACTGACCCGCTGGGGGGCCGCCAGGGATGGGGAGCCGGAGCCGTTGGCCGTCTGAACGCGCCCGGCTTGGGCAGGAGTGAGGGGCGTGAGCGTCACGGCTGCGGAGGGAGAAGGTGAAACCAACGGGCGGAGGGGAGCTGCAGGCCACCCTCAGCGGATTGCGTCAACATTAGTGGGCCCGGCGCTGGCGAGGGGTTGACGGCGGCGGCTGTCGGCCATGGCCCGCAGAATCCGGGCTGGATCCAGCCACTGGCCGCGAAAGCGCATACCCCAGTGCAGATGGGGGCCGGTGGTGCTGCCGGTGAGGCCCACATGGGCAATGGCCTGGCCGCTGCGCACCGGTTGCCCCACCACCAGGCTGATCGGGCCGCTGCGATAGCTGCCGGCTTCGACGCTGCCGGCCAGATGGCAATAGATGTGTTCGTAGTCGCCGGAACGGATCACCAGCCCATTGCCGCAACCACCATCGCGGATCAGCTCACTGACCCGTCCCGACCACCAGCTGCGCACCTCCGAGCCCAAGGGGGCGGCGATGTCGACGCCGTAATGGGGGCGGCGATCGCCGCTGAGGGGGTGGGTGCGCATGCCGAAGCCGCTGGTGAAGCCAGCGAACCTGACCACCGGGAAGGTGCCGCTGAGCCAGGTGCCGCGGTTGAAGGCGCTGGCGGGTAGCCAGGGACTGGCCAGACCCAGGCCTGTCCCCAGGGCCAGCAACGGGCGCTGCCAGCGCGACCGCCCCAGGAGCAGTTCAGAGAAGTCCCAGGGCATGGAGGGGGCCTCGACCGCTGAGCAGTTCCAGCAGAAAAGCGGAAAAGCCGATCATGGCCAAGCGGCCGTTCCAGACCTCGGAACTGTTGTTCCAGCCCCAGGCCCACTTGTCCTGGGGGTACAGCTTCACCTTGGTGGGCAGCTCGGCCGCCTGGTCGAGATTCACCTCCGGACCGGCCATTGCCTGCTGCACCAGATCGGCCAGGCCGGCGATGAAGGTGGGATCGGTGTCAAGGGCGGGCACGCGGCGGAAGTGGCGCACGCCGGCTTCGGTGGCGATCTCCCGGTATTCGATGTCGATTTCCTCGAGCGTTTCGATGTGCTCGCTCACGAAGCTGATCGGCACCACCACCAGGTCGTTCACCCCGGCGGCCCCCAGTTCCTCGAGGGCGTCTTCGGTGTAAGGCCGCAGCCATTCGACCGGCCCCACCCGGCTCTGGTAGGCGAGGGTGTGGGGATTGGTGTAACCCAGCCGCTGCTGCAGCCGCTGCATGATCAGTTCGCTGCAGGCCTGAATGTGCTGCTGGTAGGGGTCGCCCGCCTCCTCGACGTAGCTCTTGGGCACGCCGTGGGCGCTGAAGAAGACGTGGGCCTGCTCCGGAATCTCGGAGGCCTCGATCTGGCGGGCGATCAGGCCGGCCATGGCGTCGATGTAGCCGGGGTGATCGAACCAGCTGCGGATGCAGCGGATCGGCAGACCACTGAAGGCCGGATCGGCCTGGCGCAATCGCTGCAGTTCGCGGAAGCTGGAGCCACTGGTGCTGATCGAGAAGTGGGGGTAGAGGGGCAGGACCACCACCTCCTCGATGCCGTCGGCCTTGATGTCAGCCACCGCCGATTCGGTGAACGGATGCCAGTAGCGCATCGCCACGTAGCTGGTGGCCTCCACCCCCCGTTGGCGCAGGGTGCTCTGAAGCTCACGCGCCTGCTGCTCGGTGATGCGCCGCAACGGTGAACCACCGCCGATCGAGCGGTAGGCCGCCTGGGATTTGCCGCTGCGCAGGGTGCTGATCAACCAGGCCAGCGGCTTCTGCAGGGCCGGGATCGGCAGCCGGATGATCTCCGGATCGGCGAACAGGTTGTAGAGGAACGGCCCCACATCCTGGATCCGCTCGGGACCGCCGAGGTTCAGCAGCAGCACGCCGACCCTGGCCATGCCCGAGTGCCCTGGAAAACGCTGAGCGTAATGCCACCTTCCACCCGGCGTTGACCCTGGCCGCAAGCGCCAGGGCTCGATAGGGTCCGCGCCAGTGCCTGCGCAACGTTTCTGAACCCGGATCCCGCCCTGGTCAGCACCGCGGACATCGACGCGTTGCTGCGTTGCCGCAACGGCGGTCTGGCGGCGGCAGGGGTGCGCCTGCGCCTGGAGCGACGGGGGCGCTGGCTGGGAGTGAGGGGTCCTTTGCCCTGCCGCAGCGGCCGTGGTGATTTCAAGGTCCAGCGGCTTTCGCTGGGGCTGCCGGCCAGTGCAGCCGGCCTGATGGAGGCCGAAGCGCAGCTGCTGCAGCTGCAGCGCCAACTGGCCGAGGGCAGCTTCGTCTGGCCGCAGGAGCACACCAGACCGGGGGCGATCCATGCGCCCGAGCGCGTTGCCGCGGCTAGGGGCGGCCAGGCCTGCGCCCGGGCTCAGTTCCCGCTCCCTGATCCGGCCGCCGAGCTGCAGGCGGCGCTGGAGGCCTTTGAGCAAGCCTTCTTCGCCGACCCGCGCCGTCGTCGCCAGAGCGCCGGCAGCCGCTCCACCTGGCGGGCCGCTTACCGTCCCTACCTGCGCCGCCTGCAGCAGATGGTGCCAGGTTCTGTTGGCCTGTCCGCCGATCTGCTGGTGCAGGTGCTGGAGAGCTACGAGCTGGCCAGCCGCAGCCGCCAGCAATGCGGCATTGCCCTGGCGGCCCTGGCGGAGCATCGGGCCATCGCCCTGCCTGAGGACTGGCGGGAGCGCAGTGGCGGCTACGGCCTGCATGCGGCCCGTTTCCGCCAGCTGCCCCAGGACGACGCGATCGTCGAACTGCTGGAGCGCATTCCCAATGCCAGCTGGCGACTGGCCTACGGCCTGATGGCCACCTACGGCCTGCGCAACCACGAGGTCTTTTTCTGCGATCTTTCGGCCCTGGCTCCGGGGGGAGATCGGGTGTTGCGGGTGCTGCCCACCAGCAAGACGGGGGAGCATCAGGTCTGGCCGTTTCAGCCCGGCTGGGTGGAGCGCTTCGAGCTGGAGCGGCTGGGCCGGGATCCCGGCATCCTGCCGATGATCTGCACCGACCTGCGCAGCACCACCTTGAAGCAGGTGGGGCAACGGGTGG
>CAIKWV010000120.1 GCA_903831165.1 uncultured cyanobacterium | reverse complement strand
ACAGACGCCCCTGAATCTGCCCAGATCCCTGTGACAGCAATTGATCTAGGCGAGAGAATGGGGCATGCAAAAGCCCAAGTCCTTTCGTTCCTGGCAGCCAGAGCAGACGACCCTGCTACCGCCATCACCCAGTGACTGGCTCTCGGATGATCACCAGGTGTATTTCCTGCTGGATCTGGTGGATGAGCTGGATCTCGGCGCAATTCTGATCCCAGCCCAGAGCAAGGATCCGCGCGGGGAGAAGGGATTTGATCCTCGGATGATGACGATGCTGCTGCTCTATGGCTACTGCGTTGGCATCGTCTCCTCCCGCAGGATCGAGCGGGCCTGCTACGAGGATCTGGCCTTCCGGGTGCTGACCGCCAACCAACAGCCTGACCACAGTCGGATCAGTGAGTTCCGGCGCCGCAACCTTGATGCCCTGAGCGATCTGTTCGTGCAGATCCTGCGGCTCTGCCAGAAGGCTGGGATGGTGAGCTTGGGCCATGTGGCCCTCGATGGCACCAAGGTGCAGGCCAATGCCAGCAAGCACAAAGCCATGAGCCACGAACGGATGCTCAAGGCGGAAAAGCAGTTGGAGCAGGAGATCAATGCCTTGATCCGTAAGGCCGAGATCCTCGATGCCCAGGAAGACCGGCGCTATGGCAAGGGCAACCGCGGCAGTGACCTGCCCGAGGAACTCAGGCGCCGGCAGGACCGGTTGGCCAGGATCCACCAGGCCCGCTTGGAGATGGAAGCGGAAACCGCTGCGGCAGCGGCACGTCAACGATTGGAGGAAGCCGAGGAGGCCAGAACCAAAGCGGTTGCTGCCCAGGAATCGAATGCACCGGCTGCTGAGCAGGCTGAACTGAACAAGAAAGCCGAGGCGGCAGCGGCCAGGGCCAAAGCCGCGAGAGAGACGGCGATCAAGGCTGCCGAGAGTGCTGGCGTCGAGGCACCGGATCTGGAGCCACTGGCGGCTGACGCGATGCCCAGACGGGGCCTGGCCAGGAAGGCCGACGGAACGCCAACCACCAAGACCCAGCGCAACTTCACGGATCCAGACAGCCATCTGATGCAATCCGGCGGCACCTATCTGCAGGGCTACAACTGCCAGCTGGCTGTCGACAGCGACCACCAGGTGATCGTCGCCGTTGGGGTGAGCAACCAGCCACCAGATGTGGAACACCTGAAGCCGATGCTGGAGCGCATCGCGACCAGCGCCGGTGCCTTACCGGATGTGATGACCTTTGATGCGGGCTACTGGAGTGAGGACAACGCCAAGACCTGCTCCGATCAGGGCATAGACGCCTACATCGCTACCGGCCGGCTGCCGCACGGTCAGCCACCGCCGCCGAAACGCGGCCCGCTGCCCAAGGACGCCGACGCCAAAACCCGCATGGCCCGCAAGCTCCGCAGCAAGAAAGGTTCCAAGATCTATGCCCAGCGCAAGGCGATCGTGGAACCGGTGAATGGACAGATCAAGGAGGCACGCGGCTTACGTCGCTTCCTGCTGCGGGGCATAGAGAAGGTCAATGGCGAGTGGCACCTGATCGCCGCCACTCACAACCTGCTCAAGTT
>CAIKWV010000119.1 GCA_903831165.1 uncultured cyanobacterium | reverse complement strand
CCGGGCAACCAGCAGCGGTTGATCCAGCTGCAAATCGGCCTGATCCTGCTGGCTGCGGCTCAGCAACCGATGGCGGCCAGGGTCCTGCAGCGCCAGGGCCAGCACCGGCGCCTCGGCAAAGCCGTGCCGCTCCACCAGGTGAATGCCCACCCCCTGGCTGAAGGCCTCGCAGAAGCTGCTGTAGCCGGCCTTGGTGATCAGGCGGCCGGCATGGGGCATCAGGTCCAGGGGCCGCAGACCCTCGGGCAACAGCCGGGCGTTGGCGGCCTGGGCCAGGCCGGGATCGCTGCCGATGAACACGTGCTCGGGCCAGCGGGCCAGCAGGGCCGGATCCAGGCTCAGGCCCAGGCCACCGAAGCTGATCAACACGCAGCGATCGCGCTCGGGCGGCAGGGCCAATTGGGCCAGCAGGTCCGGATCCAGGGGGCGGGGCTGGGAATGGGTGATCCCGATCGGCTGCACCGGAATGCCCCAGTCCATCGGCAGATTCAGGGGGCAACGCAACAACAGATCCCCCTGGCCATACAGCTCCCGGGCCGCCTGGCCGTAGCAGGCCAACTCGGGGCCCATGGCGCCGTAGATGGCATCCCAGCCGAAGTTCGCCAGCCAGACCAGTGGCGCCTGCAGCCTCGTCGCGATCAGGGCCGCGGGCGGCGGCACATCCCCCAGCACCAGCACCGGCAGTTCCTGGCGTTTCAGCCAGTCCACCTCGGCCTCGATCTGGGCCGGCAGGCGGGCATCCAGGGCCTGCAACTGCTCCAGGCTGGCCTGGGGATCGACGCCCAGGGCATCGGCCTGCACCACTCCCACATCCCAGCGGCAGGGACGCCGCTCGAAATTCCCATGGCCGAAGGCGAGCTTTAAAAAGGAGAGGGGCAAGGCGGTGGACAGCACCAGGCGCCAGTGGGGCCTGAGCCGGGCCAACTGCTGCAGCACCGCCACGCTGCGGGAGCCGTGGCCGAAGCCGTGGCTGCTGATGCAGGCGTAGATCAGCATCGGCTCAGGGCAGCGGCGCTCCAGAGGGTCTGTTCATAGAGCAGATCACCGGTGAGGCCATACCAACGATGGCTGATCTGGCTCGGCTCGCCGTCCTGGAACTGGATCCAACTGAAATGGCGCAGGGAGCGGCCGCGGTCATCGCTGCCGTGGCGCGGCACACAGGCGCAATTCAGATAGGCGGTGCCCTCCTCATCGCGGTGGAAGCTCTGGCGCACGCCGAGATGGCGCCGCAGGGTGTGGTGCATGTGACCGAAGACCACCAGGGGCACGGGGCGGCGGCGGCGAATGCGGGTGATCGCCAGAGCCAGATCGCGATCGCCCCAGTCACAGGCAGGACTTTTCCAGTCCCGGCCGCAGAGGGCGGCGGCCGTGGTGCCCAGACCGGTGGGACCGGAGTGGGCCAGCAACACCATGGGCAGGGCTGGGTCGGCCTCCAGGGCTGCCCGGCAGATGCGATCCGCCGATTCCTGTTGGGTGACGGGCCCGAAGACCGAGCGCACGGCCCGCGACAGGGTGAAACCACCCCCGGCGGTGCCTGGCCGGCAGCCGACCACCGCCAGCCCCGGGGGCCGTAGCTCCCGCAGGCCCCAGCCGCAGTGCAGCTCCCCCAGCAGGTCCAGCTGCTCCCGCAGCCGCTTGCCGCTGCCGTCCTTGCCGCTGTCATGGTTGCCGGCGATGCAGGCCACCGGCAGCTCCAGTTCGTTCAGCAGGGTGGGGATGCGGCTGTGGCCATCGCTGAAATCGCCGACGAGCAGCAGGGCATCCGGCCGGATCAGGTCCAGCAGCAGATGGTCCGAGGCATCCCACTGGTCATGGAGGTCGCCGGCGATGGCGATGTTGAGGTCTGCCAAGCCGGCATTCTTCCTAGTCTTTGGCCCATCCTGCCCGAGCCGAGGAAGCGGTTGGTCTTCTCCCAGGTTTCTGCCACCCACTCCACACCGCCGGCGCCCGAGCTACGGAGCGCCATCCGCGATCTGTGCCGCCAGCGCAAGGCCGTGATCCTGGCCCACTATTACCAGGAGGACGCCATTCAGGACGTGGCCGACTTCATCGGTGACTCGCTCGAGCTCTCGCGCAAGGCCGCCAGCACCGACGCTGAGGTGATCGTCTTCTGCGGCGTCCACTTCATGGCCGAGACCGCCAAGATCCTCAATCCGGGCCGGACCGTGCTGGTACCTGACCTGGAAGCGGGCTGCAGCCTGGCGGACGACTGCCCCGCCGAGGCTTTCGCCGCCTTCCGGGCCCGGCATCCCGACCATTTCGTGGTCAGCTACATCAATTGTTCGGCGGCGGTCAAGGCCCAGAGCGATCTGATCTGCACCAGCAGCAACGCCGTGCATCTGGTCCAGCAGCTGCCCGCCGAGCGGCCGATCCTGTTCGCACCGGATCAGAACCTGGGACGCTGGGTCGCCCGTCAGACGGGGCGGGAGCTGACCTTGTGGCCCGGTAGCTGCATCGTGCATGAAACCTTCAGCGAGCAGGCGTTGCTGCAGCTGCGCCAGCAGCATCCTGAGGCCGAGGTGATCGCCCATCCGGAATGCCAGCAGCACCTGCTCGATCTGGCCGATTTCATCGGTTCCACCAGCAAGCTGCTGGAGCGGGTGGTCAGCAGCCCGGCCCCGAGCTTCATCGTGCTGACCGAGCCCGGCATCCTGCACCAGATGCGGCTGCGGGCCCCCGAAAAGAGTTTTCACGACGTCCCCGGCGCCGATGGCTGCAGCTGCAACACCTGCCCCTACATGCGGCTCAACACCCTGGAGAAGCTATGGCGCTGCCTCGATCGACTGGAACCGGGCATCGAACTCGATGAAACGCTGCGCCTGAGGGCGCTGGAGCCGATCGAGCGGATGCTGGCGATGAGCGCCTGAAGCGGCGCCGATGTTGCCCAGCGACGGCCTGATCAGCCTCACCCCCCAGGGCCTGTACTGCCGTGCGGCCGACGCCTGGATCGATCCGTGGCGGCCCGTGCCCCGGGCCCTGATCACCCACGGCCACGCCGACCACGCCCGGCCGGGCTGCGGCGCCTACTGGGCGATCGGCGCCGGCGCCGGGATCCTGCGCAAGCGATTGGGGCAGGGCATTGAACTGCACAGCCTCGACTACGGCGATGTCGTGCCGATCGGCGATGCCAAGGTGTCGTTCCACAGCGCCGGCCACGTGCTCGGCTCCGCCCAGATCCGCCTGGAGGCCGGGGGGGAAAGCTGGCTGGTCACGGGTGACTTCAAGCGCGACGCCGACCCCAGTTGCGCGCCGTTTGAACCGGTCAGCGCCGATGTGCTGATCAGCGAGGCCACCTTCGGACTGCCGATCTACCGCTGGTCCGCCGGCGCCCAGGTGGCCGCCGACATCCGCGACTGGTGGCAGGCCTGCCCCCAGCGCCCCTCGGTGCTGTTCTGCTATGCCTTCGGCAAGGCCCAGCGGATCCTGGCCGAACTGCACGTCCTCGGCGTCGAACAGGAGGTGTTGTTGCACGGGGCCGTGGCGGCGTTGATCGAGCCCTACCGGCAACAGGGCATCGCCATGGTCCCGACCCGTCCCCTCTCGGAGCTGCCGCGGGACGCGGAGCTGGCGGGTCGGTTGGTGCTGGCACCGCCCGCGGCCCAGGCCTCCCCCTGGATGAAACGCCTGTGCGGCGCCCAGAGTGCCTTTGCCAGCGGCTGGATGGCGGTGCGCGGCGCCCGACGCCGCCGCGGCGTGGAGCGGGGCTTTGTGCTCAGCGATCACGCCGACTGGTCGGCGCTCGTGCGGACCGCCCGCCAATCCGGAGCCCGCCAGGTGTACGTGACCCACGGCCAGAGCGAGGTGCTGGCCCGCTACCTGCGCGAAGTGGAAGGCATCGCCGCCGAGCCCCTGCAGGGCGGCGGCCTGGCGGAACGGGGCGACCCCGAAGGCCCGGGCGACGAGGGGCCAACCCCCAGGGAGAGCAGCGACAGCCTGGCGGAGGCCGCCCCCTGAAACGCTTCTGCCGCCTGTTTGAGCTGCTCGATCGCAGCAAGGCCAGCAGCGCCCGGGTGAGGGCCCTGGCGGACTATTTCCGCGAGGCGCCGCCGGGCGATGGGGCCTGGGCGCTGCACGCGCTGCTGGGCCGCCAACGCCGCCGCCTGCTCACCAGCCTGCGGCTACGACAGATCTGCCTAGAGGGCTCAGGCCTCCCCGCCTGGTTGTTCGATGACTGCTACCGCCAGGTGGGCGACAGCGCCGAGACGATCGCCTTGCTCTGGCGGCAGGCTGGTGGGGATAACGGAGTCAACGCCACCAGCTCCCCAGGCGCTGAAGCCTCGTTGCAGCAATGGATGGAGGAGCTGCTGCCGCCGCTGGCGACACTGGAGCCTGACCCGCAGGCCCAGGCGATGCGGGCGCTCTGGCAGGGCCTGGAGCCGATCGAGCTGCTGGTGGTCAACAAGCTGCTGACCGGTGGCCTGCGGGTGGGGGTGGCCGAAGGGCTGGTGGTGCAGGCCCTGGCCCAGCTCTCGGGCCTGGAGCCGGCCCGGCTGCGCCACCGGCTGATGGGCGGCTTCACCCCCTCAGCGAGCGGTTTGGCGGGCCTGCTTGATCCCACAGACGACGACGCCAGCCTCAGCAGCCGGCCCTATCCGTTCCAGCTGGCCTGCACGTTCGATGCGGAGCGCCTGGAGGCGACGGCACCGGCCAACTGGCAGCTCGAATGGAAATGGGATGGCATCCGCGCCCAGCTGATCCGCCGCGGCGGCCAGTGCTGGCTGTGGAGCCGGGGCGAGGAGCTGATCCATCCGGCCTTTCCCGAGCTGCTGGAACTGGGCGCAACCCTGCCCGATGGGCTGGCGCTCGATGGCGAGGTGATCATCTGGCCGCCGGCAGCGGCCGGCCCCCCGCCCTGCGCCGAGCTGCAGACGCGGCTGGGCCGCAAGGCGCCCCGCCGCGCGCTGCTGACCCAGTCTCCGGCCGCTTTCGTGGCCTACGACCTGCTCGAAATGGGGGGCTGTGATAAGCGCCACGAGCCCCTGCGCCAACGCCGGGCCGCCCTGGTGGCCTTGCACCAACAGCTCTTAGCGGCGCCCTCCCCCGCCCGCGCCGGGCTCCTGCGCCTATCGGAAAGCTTGCCTCTGCACGCCTGGCAGGAGCTGGAAGCCCAGCGCTCGGCTGCCCGAGCCGTCGGCGCCGAGGGTCTGATGCTCAAGGATCTGGATTCCCCCTACCTGGTGGGCCGGCGCCGCGGACCCTGGTGGAAACACAAGCTGGAGCCCCTGCGGCTGGATGCGGTGCTGCTCTACGCCCAGGCCGGCAGCGGCCGCCGCGCCAACCTCTACACCGACTACACCTTCGGCCTCTGGGACCGTCCCAGCGATGAACGCGCAGCGGCTGGTGATGGGGAACCCAACCAACCGCCGGCGCTGGTTAGTTTCGCCAAGGCCTATTCGGGCCTCAATGACGAAGAGATCGTGGCGCTGGATCACTGGATCCGCAGCCACACGCTCGAGCGATTCGGCCCGGTGCGGGCCGTGCAACCGTTGCAGGTGTTCGAGCTGGCCTTCGAGGGGATTGGGCCATCCAAGCGGCACAAAAGCGGCCTGGCCGTGCGCTTTCCGCGCATCAGCCGCTGGCGCCAGGACAAACCCGCCGCCGAAGCCGACACCCTGGCAACGGCCAAGGCGCTGATCGAAAAGGCAGGCCCACCTCAGACGTCGGCGCTGAAGCCTCAAAGCCGCTGAAGGCATAACCGCAGCCTGACTTCGCCGCCAAGAACCAAAGCGAGCGTGCAGCGGGACCCCATCACGGCGATCCAGCCGACAAACAGACAGCAAGATAAAGATCGTGGACGATTCCAGGGTGGCTGGCCAAACTCAAGCCAACGTCACACACTTGGAGACCTGATGACAAAGCTGACCCTGGGCGTTTTCGGAGACGCTGGCAACTCCTTCTATAACGCCAGCTCGTTCTATTACAAGCCCGGCTGGTACGAGCTCTACAACAGCGGTGGCACGGCACCGGTTCAAGCGGCCGTGGCCGCCATGGTGAGGAGCTGGGAGGTCAGCGAACTGATTCAGCTGGGGGATACGGCCTACAACGCCCAATCCAGCAGCCTGTTGGATTACAACATCGGCAAGTATTACAACAACTGGATGCAGCCCTATGGCAACAAACCAAACGAATTTGCCTATGCAGATCCCAATAGCATTTATAGCACCGCAACCGGCGGCATCGTAGCTGAACCCGGAAAAATCCAGTGGCCCTATAACCTTTACAACTTTCCTTACGGCTTCGCCAACCCCGCCAACGGCGGTGCCGGCGGCAGCAGCGATGGCCTGAATCACTTCTGGGCCTTGCAAGGCAATCACGATTACGGCACCACCATCGGCAGCTACAACGATTACAACGTTAATCAAGTCGGTTTCAAAAACAAATACATCGGCCCCCCGGAAGGCCCCGATGCTTATGACTATCAAAACAACATCAACACCACACCGCCACCGCCTAATAACGACGATTTCAATAAGGACAACGTTGCCATCGCAAAGACCGGCAGCGCCCAGCAGCTGCTCGACTACCTCCCCTGGCTGCAAACAGGTGACGACGCTGTTCAACCGAGTTACCTCAAGCCGGGCCAGGTGCGGATCGGCAGCAACGATGCCAGGGGCTACGACGGGATTTACTACAGCGTCGACCTGGGCGAAACAATCAGCGGCGGCATCCAACGCCCCTTGCTGCATGTGGTGATGCTGGACACACCGCGAATGATGACGGATGCCGGCTATTACGATTT
>CAIKWV010000118.1 GCA_903831165.1 uncultured cyanobacterium | reverse complement strand
GTCAACACCGTGTATCTGCAAGCCTTCGCGGATCCCGATGGCGATGGGGTCGCGGATGCTCTCTACTTCCCCAACCGGGTGCTGCCAGTACGCGATGACCTGTTCAACCACGTGGCCTGGGAGATCCGCACCCGCACCCGGGTGCGGCGGCTGTACGCCTGGATGCCGGTGCTGGCCTTCGTGCTGCCAAGGGGGACCCCCGGAGCAAACGATCGGGTGGTGACCCTGCCCAACCGCAGTGGCCACCCGGCCATGGGCTACCGGCGCCTGTCGCCGTTCTCAGCCATCGCCATGCGACAAGTGCGCACGATCTATGAAGATCTTGGGCGGAGGGCCACTTTTGATGGCCTGCTGTTCCACGACGACGTCACCCTCAGCGACTACGAGGACGGTGGTTTGACCGCCCTGAACCAATACCGTCAGTGGGGCCTGCCCAGTGATCTGGCGGCGATCCGCGGCAATCCTGCGACCCTGAATCGTTGGAGCGAGCTCAAGACTGATTATCTCAACCAGCTGACCACCCAGCTGGGCGCCCAGGTGCGCCGCAACCAGCCCCAGCTCGTCACCGCTCGCAATCTCTATGCTCAGGTGGTGCTCAACCCCCTTGCCCAGACCTGGTACAGCCAATCCCTGCCATCGGCCCTGCGCACCTACGACTTCACCGCCGTCGAGGCCATGCCCTACATGGAAAAGGCGGCCGATTCCCGGGCCTTTCTCGATCAACTGGTGGCCCAGGTGAAGTCCAGGCCGATGGGACTGTCGCGGGTCGTCTTCGAACTCCAGAGCACCGACTGGGCCAGCCATCGGGATCTCTCTTCAGCGGAACTGGCACAGCAGTTGCGCTGGCTTTACGCCCTGGGGGTACGACATGTGGGGTACTACCCCGACAGCCCCTTCCGAGGCACACCTGATCCAGCCCTGATTGCCCCCGTGCTGGCCGGCCACTCCAGCACTCCGGAGCCGCCCCGTTGACCCAGGCGCTGGCCACACTTCTACGCCACTACGTCGCGATTTATCCACTCGTGATGGCGTTGGTGTGGAGCGGTCTGGCCCTGGTGTATTACTGGCGACGCGAGCGCCGGGAGCGCTGGCTGCTGCAGGCTCCCCGCAGACCGTTGGCCATGCCGGTCAGCATTCTGATTCCCTGCTTCAATGAAGCATCCCTGCTGGCAACAACCCTGCAGGCCGCTCTGTCGGTGGACTGGCCCGAATTCGAAGTGATCGCCATCAACGACGGCAGCAGCGACGACACCGGCCGCCAGCTCAACCAGTGGGCCACAGAGAACAGCCGTCTGCGGGTGGTGCATCTGGTCAGCAACCAGGGCAAAGCCCTGGCCCTGCGCGCCGGGGCCCTGATTGCCAAGCATGAGTGGCTGGTGTGCATCGATGCCGATGCCCTGCTCGATCGCCATGCTCTGGGCTGGTTGATGCGCCACTTCCCCGGGCGCGATCGCCTCGCGGCAGTGACCGGCAACCCGCGGATCCGCAACCGCAGCAGCCTGATGGGACGCATCCAGGTCGGGGAGTTTTCGCTGATCATCGGCCTGATCAAACGCGCCCAGGCCCTCGGCGGCTCCCTGTTCTGCGTCTCCGGGGTGATTGGCGCCTTCCGCCGTTCCGCCCTGCATGGAGTCGGTTACTGGGACAGCGATTGCCTCACGGAGGACATCGCGATCACCTGGAGACTGCAGCGCGCCGGCTGGCAGGTGGAGTACGAACCCCACGCCCTGATCTGGATTCTGATGCCCGAAACCCTGGCCGGCCTCTGGCGGCAACGACGACGCTGGGCCGAGGGGGGGCTGCAGGTGATCATCTCCAATCTCGATCTGCTGGTCCGGCCGCAGCAATGGCATCTGCTGCCCCTGTTAGTGGAACCCCTGGCCAGTCTGCTGTGGGCCTACGCGCTGGTGGCCTGCCTGCTGCTGGGCCTCCCGCCCGCCGGCGGTCTGGCCCTGCTGCCGGTGGTCTGTCTGGGGCAATTCATGGTCAGCTTCCAGCTCGATCGTCCCTACGACCGGGGACTGGCCGGGATCGGTTTCTGGATGGTCTGGTATCCGCTCGTGTTCTGGTTGGTCACCCTGGTGGCCTCTCTGGTCGCCTTGCCACGGGTGTTGCTGCGGCAGCAACCGCAACGGGCCCGCTGGGTCAGCCCGGACCGGGGCCGATTGGGCTGAGCCGCGTCATGGATCTTGCCGATATCTGATCAAAGTTCCGCCAGATTATTCTTACGATGTCTTTATTCCTATCCCTGATGTCCCCCACCGAACAGGATGGGGCTCTGCCGCGCTCCGGTATCGCCCTGGGGGCATCGTCCAGCACCTCTTTGCTCTTGCGCGGCACCACCGGCCTGATGTGGTTGGCCCTGCTGGCTGTCTCCGGTCCCCTGGCCTGGAAGGCCATGTTGGCCATGGGCATTGGTGTCGGATGGCAACGTCATCGTCACGGCCGCCCCAGCACCACGATTGGCAGCAATGACAACCTGAGGTCGGAAATAATCCCCAGGGTGGAGCTGCCGCTGCCGGTCTCTCGCCAGGAGCTGGCCAGCAGCTTCGGGGTTGAGGAGAAGACACTCTTTCGCGTGCGACACGCCAGGATCTGCCAGGTCAGTCACAGCGCTGACGGCACAATCCTGGCGATCCACACCATCCCCGAGGTTCCAGCCATTTCCCGGCCGCCCCAGCATGCGCATCCTGTTAGCTGAGGACGACGGGCGCCTGGCCGAACCGCTGGTTGATTACCTGCAGCGGGAACAGCACGGCGTCCTCTGGCTGGCCGATGGGCGCCAAGCCCTCGAGGCGCTGCTGGACGAGGACTATGAACTGGCCTTGCTGGACTGGATGCTGCCGGGCCTGGATGGGCTCTCGGTGGTGTCCGAACTGCGCCGGCATGGCAAGACCACCCTGGTGTTGATGCTGACAGCCCGCGATGACTTGGGTGATGTGGTGAAGGGCCTGCAGAGTGGCGCAGACGACTACATGGTGAAGCCGTTCCGCATGGCGGAGCTCTCGGCCCGGATTCGCTCCCTGGAGCGCCGCGGCGGCCGTGGCTATCAGCCCACGCAACTGACCTGGGGCTTGATTGTGCTGGATCCGCTGCAAGGAAGCGTGATGGTTCAGGAAAAGGAACTGGCGCTGACCGCCAAGGAACGTCAGTTGCTCGAATGGTTTCTGCGCCATCCCGCCCGGCTGGTGAATCGCAGCCAGCTGCTCGATCAGCTCTGGTCCCTGGACCAGGACGCCGGCGAGAACACGGTCAAGACCCACCTCAACAACCTGCGCCGCAAGCTCAAGGCCGCCGGCAGTGACGACCCGATCGAAACCCTGCATGGCCTGGGCTATCGGCTGCGGGAGGCCGCCGTTTGAACCTGCGCAGACCCGTTGCCCATTCCGATCGGAGCCTGGCGCGTCAGCGACGGGAACTGTTCCTGCTCTACCTCGGCAGCCTGGGGCTGGCCCTGGTCACGGTGGCCCTGGTGGTGCGTGGTGTCACCTGGCAGATCGAACTGACGGAAACCCGTAGCCAACTGGCACTGATCGGCGAAGATCTGGCCAGCCTGCCGGTACCCGGCCCTGGCCGGGAGCGGGAATTGCAAAAAAGTCGCCGCGATTTTCGCAGCGCCCACATCCAGGTGGAGTGGTTCAGCCGCCGGGATTCCGGGGCGATCGCCCGTCTTGGTGACATCCGCGACATGGGACGCCTGCCGGCAGAGAATTCCGCGCAGACCAACCAGTGGCAACAGGGGCCGGGCTGGATCGCCCTCGTGATTGCGGGCAGCTCCGACAATGGCTGGGGCAATCCCAGCCAGCGGGGCTGGTTGCGGATCAGTGCGGGGCTTGAACCCATGCAGGAGCGCCTGCGTCAGCTGGACCTGACCCTGGGCGTGGCCCTGCTGATCGCCATGGGGATCAGTGCCGGCAGTTCCTGGATCCTGACCAGCAGGGCGGTGGCACCGGTGGAAGCCACCCTGGAGCGGTTGCGCCAGTTCAGCCTCGATGCCTCCCATGAGCTGCGGGGCCCGCTGGCGGCGATGGCGGCGAATGCCGAGATGGGACTGGTGGAGACCCAGGTGCAGGAGCGCGCCCAGCGGCGCCGCTTTGAGGCGATCGCCAGTGCCAGCGAACAGATGCGCCAATTGGTTGACGACTTGTTGCTGTTGGCCAAAAACGAGGAGCACCGACTGGGCCAGGCGGAGCGGCTCGATCTCTCCGAACTGTTGGAGCAGGAATTAGACCTGCAACAGGATCTTTTTGCCCAAAAGCAAATCCAACTTGTCGCCGAAATTACTCCGGGAATTCAACTCTGCGGCCACCGCCCTCTGCTGCATCGCTTGCTGCGCAACCTGCTCGACAATGCCCGCCGCTACACCGAACCGGGTGGCACCGTACGCGTCAGTGGGCAGCAGCGTGGGCGGGTGGCCCGCATCTCCGTTCTCGACACCGGTGTTGGTCTTAACCCCGATCAACAGGTCAAAGTGTTTGACCGCTTCTGGCGAGCCCGCCCCGATCGCGGCGATGGGGGATCCGGCCTGGGGCTGACCATCGCCGCCCGCATCTGCAACCTGCACGGCGGCCGCATTTTGCTGAGCAGTGAACCGGGCGCCGGCAGTTGCTTTGAGGTGCACCTGCCCGCCCTGGATGGCCCGAGCTCTGCACTCAGCCAGCACAGCTGAGGGCGGCCACCCGGATCAGACGCCGCAGTTCTTGCCCCAGCGCTGATAGCAGAGGCCATCATCGCGGCAATCCACCCGCTTGAGGGGGTACTGAAACTTCTCAGCCAGGGCGTCCTGAACGATCACCGAGGGGGCTGCGCCGTGGAACTCCTTGCTGACCTTGCAGGCCTGGGCGGCCAGGCTGGCCCCGGGCAGCAGCAGGGGGCTCAGCGCAAGAGCCAGCAGCAATGATCTCGACAGAGTGCTCATGTTGACCTGTAGGCAAACGAGAAAGAATCCAATATTTTAGCCAATTTCCCGACCTGACACAGCGGCTTGTTCAGCCCTTGGTGATCGGCCGGCGGCGGGTGCGGAACCACATCACCAGGCCAGTGACAATCAACAGCAGCAGGCAGAAACCGAGTACATACGCGTAATAGGGCTGCAGATTGATCGGGCCGAAATGACCACTGTGGATCTGAATCAGCCAATCGGCTTCGACCCCCTTCTGATCGAGGATGCTGAAGATCACACCGGTGATCGCCGTGAGCAACAGGGGCAGGGCCGCAATCGGCACGATGGCCCGATGAGCGCTGCGGGACGACTTGAACATGACAGCTGGGGAGACGAGGGATGGGATGAATCTGTGCAGGTGCCATCAAGACCTTCGAGCGGAGATCGATGGCCAGGCGTTGGCGATCGCACTCGGGTCCGGTGGCGTGGTGGAGCTGCGGATCGGGGCTGACCTGAGCGGAGCGGAGCTGCGGTTCAGGCTCCGGCCTGATGCAGGCGCTTAGAACTTGAAGGTGGTCTTGACCAGGGCTCCGAGGTTATCGAACGATTGTCCGGAGGGGGTGAACTGGCCTTCGGGGCGGCTCAGGTAGAAGATGGCCGGTGTGACAGCGATGTGGTCGGTGGCCTGGATCTTGTACCAGAGCTCGAAGGCATAGTTGCCGTCGTTGGGGGTCTGGCCGCCGCTGAGGCCGGTGGCGAACACAGGTTGGCCGAAGGCCAGACCCATGCTGTTGACCTCAGAGAAAGCCTTCAGCCATTGCAGACCCACGTACCAGGATTGGCTGTCCTTGAGGCTGCCGGTCGGTACGTCCTGGCCGTAGTCGTAGGCGTTGTAGCCCCAACCGGCGCTGATCGAGGGGAACCAGCCGCTGCTTTGGGGCTGCCAGTAGCCACTGAGGGCGAAGGCGTTGAGATGGCCGGGGCCGGTGCTGGCCCAGTCACCGGCGGCCAAGGGGGTGGTGCCGGGAAGCTCGGTGTTCTGCTGCACGTAGCTGTATAGACCGGCCAGAGCCCAGTTCTCGCGGGCATAGGCCAGCTGCACCGTGCCCGTCCCCTGGGAATTGGCATTGCCGATGCCCCCGAGGTTGGGGTTACCGACATCCCCCACGGCCGCCACATAGTTAGCGGAGACGCTCCAGGCCTTGGACTTCCACCAGAGGCCGCCGCCGGGACCGAGGTTGTGGTTGTAGGCGGCGGGAGCACCGTTGTAGGTGAAGACATCGAGAATCGTGTCGTCGGGATAGGCACTGGGGGAGACCGCCAGCATGTCCTCCTGGCCGACCCGGCCGCCCACGGTGGCCGTCCACTGGGAGCCGATCGGAAACTGGTAGAAAATCTTGTCGATCGCCACGACGTTGCCGCAATCGGCGACGGTGCCGCAGTTCTGCTGGAAGGCCACCTCCAGCTCGTTGAGGCCGCCATTACCGAAGGCTGAATCGGCGAAGTTACCCGAACGCAACACCGTGCGCAGCAGATCCTTGCCGCTAAAACTGGTGTCGAAGTTGAGCTCCAGGTCATAGTTGAAGCTGGTGCCCCCCTCGTTTTGGCGGGCCTGGTTCACCAAATCGTGGGCAGAGCCGCCGAAGGCATTGGCGCCGAGCACGAACACCGCCATGCCGTCCAGTTTGGTGGTGGTCGAGAATTGGCTGGCCTCCAGTTCCCCCACCTTGGCCTCCAGTCCGTCGACGCGTCCACGGATCACCGCCAGCTCCTGACTGAACTCCTGCATCAGCCGCCGCAACTCGTCGGTGACCTCGCTGACCCGATCCAAGCAGGCGTTGAGCAGGGCCGCAGCCTCATAGCGGCTGAGGGAACGATGGCCCTCAAAGGTTCCGCCGGGATAGCCGGCGACGCAGCCGTAGCGGTCGACCAGATTGCTCAGGGCCTGATAAGCCCAGTCCGTGGGACGCACATCACTGAACTGACTGATGCTGGTGACCTGATCCTGGGACAATCCCGCAGCGCCATTGCCGTAGTGCGCCATTCCCGCCAGGTTCGGCTCGGCGGCCCGCACGGCGCTCACCCCCAGGCCGAGGGGCAGGATCGGCGCCACCAGGCCGAGCACGATCGGGATCACCGCTGGACAGAGGCGGTGTTTGGACAGGGTCATCAAGAGGCCTAAGCGATCGATGCCTGCCGAGGCTCGCCTGGCTCTGAAAAGAAAACGAAAAGATTCAAGTCAGAATCCTGGTGCTCGCGAATCGAAAAGACGCTGAAGACAAAAAGATCTTAGGATTAATAACTAACTCATCGAGCCTGCGGCCCATTGCCCACTCCCTCCCGGCGCTGCTGCTGACGCATCGCCCACGTCAACAGCAACCATGACCGTGGAGCAGGACAGGATGTCAACAACAGCTGCCGGACCCGCCCAGGCCGAGAACCAGATGGATGGGGATGGGCCAACGGGAGGGTCTGGACTTCCCCCCGTTGGCCGGGCGTTTGAGGATGCGGGCATCGCCATGGCCTTTGTGGCGCCCTGCGCAGGCCCGGGGGGCCTCGGCGCCATTCTCAGTGCCAATCCGGCGATGGCCCAGTTCACCGGCCATCCCCTGGAGCAGCTGCTGGGCATGGCCTTCACGACTCTGGTGCATCGCGAGGATGTAGCGATCAGCGAAGATCTGATGCATCGGCTGGTCAGCGGTGAGATCGAGAGCTGCAGCTTTGAAAAGCGTTTCGAACATGCCGATGGCCACCTGGTCTGGGGCCTGCTGACCGTGACGCCGGCCCGCACCGAGATCGGCGAGCGGGAAGGTTGTCTGATCGTGCAACTGCAGGACATCTCCGAACGCAAGCACTTTGTCGGTCAACTGGAGTATTTCGCCGATCATGATCCGCTCACGTCCCTGCTGAATCAGCGTCGGTTTCGCATTGACGTCGATCGCCAACTGGCCTACGGACGCCGCCACGGCGGTTGCGGCGCCCTGATCATGCTGGACCTGGATAATTTCAAGCAGATCAACGACCAATACGGCCATGCCGCTGGTGACGAGGTGATCATTGCGGTGGCCTCAGCCCTGCGCAAGGGCTGCCGTGAAACGGACATCGTGGCCCGACTCGGCGGCGATGAATTCGCCGTGTTGTTACCCGAGGCATCCATGGTGGATGCCAGAAAGCATGCCGAGAAACTGCTGGCCCTCATTCAATCGCTGCCGATCGAAGGAGCAGCCTCGGGCATCCAGGTGGCCTCCAGTGCCGGCCTGGCCTGCTTCTGTGCCAATGACGGTCAATGCGCGGACGATGTGTTGATCAACGCCGATCTGGCGCTCTATCAAGCCAAGGAATCGGGCCGGGGCAAAGTGGAAGTCTTTGCCCACAGCACCGGCTTGCACGAGAAGGTGGAGGCGCGGCTGCTCTGGTCGGTGCGAATTCGTGAGGCGTTGAGCAACAACGGCTTCGTGGTCCATGCCAAGCCGGTGATCGACCTGGAGACCGATGACGTGGTGTACTACGAGCTCGTGATCCGCCTCAAAGCGATCGGCGACATCCTGATCCCCCCGTCGGTGTTTCTCTACACGGCCGAGCGCTTCGGCATGGCGGTGGAGATCGATGAGTGGGTCACCGCCCAGGCGGTCGCCCTGCTCGAGGGGCTGGAGCCAGAGCATCGGCTGCCGCTGGGGGTGAACATCAGCGGCAGCTCCCTGTTGGGCGATCGTTTCCTCAACTTCGTGCGCGCCAATCTGCAGCGCTCGGGCCTGAAGCCGAAGCTGCTGATCTTTGAGCTCAATGAAGCGGTGGCCATGGCCAACATGGAGCAGGCCAAACAGTTCGGCCGGGCCCTGGCCTCGCTGGGGTGTCTCCTGGCTCTCGATGACTTCGGCGCCGCCTTCGGCAGTTTTTACTACCTCAAGCACCTGCCGGTCGACATTCTCAAGATCGACGGCGCTTACATCCGGGGCCTTGGCACCCAGCTCGATCACACCGATCGCCTGATCATCGAGGCGGTGGTGCAGCTGGCCAAGGGGCTCGGCACCAAGGTGGTGGCCTCGTTCGTGGGCAACCTGGAAACCCGCAAGGAGCTGCTGCAGATGGGCATCCGCTACGGCCAGGGGGCCTTCCTCGGAGCCTCCATGGATGTGGTCGAAATCCCGGCACTGCAGACGCAGCATCGCGACCACCAGCGCTGAACGGCGGCTGACCCCAGCCAGCAGCTCTCGCTCTGCTTCACCCTGCTGCGCTGCTGCCCGCTGCGGCCCCAGCCACCTGGGCCACGCCCAGCCAGCGGGGCTCAGGGATCAGCTGAACTGCCGGCTGCCGGCCGCTCAGGGCCAGGCGACGAAGGTCAGAGGTTCATAGCGGGCGATCGTGATCCGCCAGGCGCGGCCCACCAGGGCCTGCAGTCGCGCCAGGAAGGCCGGAGTGTCGCCACTGGCGATCCACTGCGCCTTGAGGAGCGGCAACTGCTCACTCATCACCTCCAAAGGCAGCTCCACCAGCAGCAGGCTGGGATCGCCGGCCGCTCGCCGCAGCGACTGCTCATCGCTGCCCTGCCAGAGCCGAAGCAGCAGCTCCAGGGCCAGGGTGCGCCCGTCCTCGCCGGGGTCAGCGGCGGGGTCAGCGGAGGTGGCGGCCGCAGTCGAGAGCGATTTGCCGGCCAGGGGCAGGGACCGCTGCCCCGACTTGTCCACCAGGGCCAGGGCAACGAGATAGGGAGCGTCAGCCATCGAGGTGATGCGGCAGGGTCCACCTTGAAGGATCGCTCGACCCCGCCGCAGTCAGGTCATCCAGCTGCCAGGGCCCACGCTGACGGGCGATGGCGGATGGCGACCAGCTGCCAACGGGGCCAGCGTTGCTGGCTTCAGCGGTTGAGCCGCTGCATCTGCCAGGTCACAAAGGTTCCCACCGGGCTCCAGAGCAGAAAGGGCACCAACAACAACCAGATCGCCAGGCCGAGCGGGGCGACCGCCACGGTCAGGGCCAGGCCCCAGACCCAGCCGGCAAAGCCGATGGCGGTACCGGCTCGCAGCGAGCGGCGGCGGCAGATCACCAAGGTGTAGCTCTGCACCAACAACAACAGCACCAGATAGGCCCCCATCAGTGGCCAGCTGGCACTGGCAAACCAGCACAGCAGGGCAGAGGCGTAGAAACAGGCATAGATGGCGATCCAGATCAACGGAATCGCCGGCTCAAACACCAGCCAGGCCGGCCGCCTGAGCCGCAGAAACCAACCGAAATCCTCCCGGCTGGGATTGAGCGCCACGGCCACGGCCACCATCACCACCAGGATCAACAGGGCAGCCATGGCGGAGCCGTGCAAGCCCCTTCAGCTTGGCAGGTCGGGGCAACGCGAGATCGCGAGCATCACTGCTGCATGACTGCGCTCAGGCTCCACCACCACAGAGCGCGAAGCGGAGCGTTGCGGGCGGGCGGACCGTCCGGTGGGCGGCAACAGCTCAGACAATCGCCAGATTGCTGAGGCTGCCGCTGAAACCGG
>CAIKWV010000117.1 GCA_903831165.1 uncultured cyanobacterium | reverse complement strand
GTGGCCAGCACCGTGACGGCCAGGATCGGCAGCAGCGGCGGCAGCCAGGAGCCCAGGCTGCTGGGGCTCTCCTGCTGGCTCCGGCGGCGGGTCTGGGGCAGGGGCCGGCGCCAGACCAGGGTGATCACCAGCAGCAGGCAGCTGATGTCGACCAGATAGATGCCGCGCAGCTGGCCCAGGGCCGCCAGCAGGGCACCGATCATGGCGCCGCTGACGACGCCGAGCGCGTCCGCGCTGCGCACCAGGGCAAAGCCGCGGGCCGAGGGGATCGGTGGGCAGCCCAGGGGCACCGCCAGCTCGATCGCCGGCCAGTACAGACCCATGGCGATGCCCAGCAGCAGCTGACCGCCCACGTAGCCACCGAAGCCTTCGGCCTGAACGAGCAGCGTGTCCCCCAGCAGGGCACTGAGGCAGGCCAGCAGCACCGGCAGCGAACAGCTCAGGCCCCGATCCAGCAGCACCCCGCTGAGCAGGCGTCCGCCGGTGCCGGCCAGGGCCGCCAGGGCCAATCCCTCGGTGACACTGCTGGCGCTGAAGGCCTCCTGGTGGAACACCATCGGAGTCAGGTACAGGACTCCACCGGCTCCCACCATGGCGATCAGCCGAATTCGCGCCAGATCGCGCAACGGCACGGGAAACTGGAACCACCAGGTCTGAGCCCTGGCCACCCACCGTGCCGTTGCCTCGCCACCCGAACTGTCGCCAGCGGTCACCGCGTTCTCCCAGGGGCCTCCCACGGATCGGGGCCCTGCTGGTCAGTCTGCTGATCACGGCCCCCTGGCTGGCGCCCGGGACTCCGGCGGCGGCGGCGGAGGTGTTGAACGTGCGGCTGGACGGACTGGAGATTCCGATCCGCCTGGACCAGCTGGACACCTGGAGTCGCGATCCCCAAGGCTCGCCATTCCTGGCCTCCCGTGGTTTCGGCAGCGCCGGTGCCGACGTGGCGCTCTGGCTGGAGCTGCTGGAACCCGACAGCCGGGCCGATCTGCTGCGGCTGCTGCGGGCACCGCTGCTGCGCGATCGCAGCTTCGGCAGCCAACTGCTCGACAGCTGGGCGGGCGGGCAGATGCTGGCGGAACTGGGGGACCTGCTCACCACCCCGGAGGGCCAGTCCACCACCGTTCTGCTGCAGAAGACCCTGCAGCAGCTGCTGCGCGAGCATCGCGAGGTGACGGCCCTGAGCCTGCTGCAGGCCCTGCCGCTGCCCAGCCTCAGCCTCCAGCTCGACGGTCTGCTGACCATCGCCCAGCAGTGGCGTCAGCAGATCGATCGTCAGCATCGGGCCCTGCGGAACCTGCAGCAGCTGGAGCTGCCGCGGCGGGACAGCCGGCCGTTGAGCTTCCACGCTCGATCCCAGCCGGCGGCGCTGCACCTGGCCCTGCCGGTGGCCCATCGCCCGGAACCGCTGCCCCTGGAACTCTGGCCCGCTCCGCTCAGGCCGGGCAGCGACCCTGGCCACCAGCCCTGGCTGCTGGTGCTTCCGGGACTGGGCAGCAATGCCGATCAATTCGGCTGGTTGGCGGGAGCCCTGGCCCAGCGGGGCTGGTCGGTGGTGGTGGTGCAGCATCCCGGCAGCGACGGCCCCGCCCTCAAGGCGGCCCTCGACGGCCAGAGACCACCGCCGGGGGCGGAAACCCTGGCGGTGCGGCTGCGGGATGTGGCCGCCGTGCTGGCGGCCCAGCACCAGGGCCGCCTGCCGATCCAAGGCCAGGGGGTCGTGCTGGTGGGCCATTCCCTCGGCGGCCTGACGGCCCTGCTGGCGGCAGGGGTGGAGCCCCAGCCAGGACTGGAGGCCCGTTGCCGCCGGGCCATTGACCGCCTGCCAATCGGCAATCCTTCGCGCCTGTTGCAATGCCAGATGGCCAGCACCGGGGTGCCCGCGGCCCTGGCCCGACCGGCGGACCTGCGCGGGGTGATGCTGTTCAACAGTTTCGGCAGCCTGCTCTGGCCTGGCGGAGCGTTGCAGAGCCTGCCGGTGCCGACCCTGATGGTGGGCGGCAGCCTCGATCTGGTCACCCCGCCCCTGGAGGAACAGCTCGATCTGTATTTACCGTCGTCCCAGACCAGCAGCCGCCTGGTGGTGGTCGATGGGGGCAGCCACTTTTCGCCGGTGCGCATGGCCGAGCGGGAGGAGGTGGTCTTCCGGCTGGGTCGGGAGCTGGTGGGGGTGGATCCGGTGATGGTGCAAGGCCTGTTGCTGAGCCTCTGCAGTGACTTTCTGCAGACCCTGCACCAGCCCCATCAAGGTCTGCTGCTGCCCTCCCAGGTGCGCCGTCAGCAGGGGATCACCGCCTATGTGCTGGATCAGGGCGCGGCCCGGCACTGGCGCGAGGGGATCAAGCCCTAGGCCGAAGCGGAAGCGCCCGGGCCTAGAAGCGGATGCGCGGATCGAGCAGGGCCACCAGCAGATCCACGGTCACGGTGACCAGCACCACCAGGGCCGCCACCACCACGACGATCCCCTGCACCAGCGGATAGTCGCGCTGGGCGATCGCCTCCTGCAGCCTGTAGGCGATGCCAGGCCAGGAGTAGGTGACCTCGATCAGCAGG
>CAIKWV010000116.1 GCA_903831165.1 uncultured cyanobacterium | reverse complement strand
TGCGACCGGCGAACAGGCTGGGGAAGATGCGCTTCATCACCCGCCGGTTTTCCAGGAAGATGGCCACCCCCGAGGGGCAGCGCAGGTTGTCCTCCAGCACCCGCCAGGTCCCCTCACCGTCGCGCACCAGATCCAGACCGGAGATGTGGCACCAGCGCCCCAGGGGCGGAATCAGGCCCTGCATCTGGGGGCGCCAGCCCTGGGAGCTCTCCACGTCCTCCCGTGGCACCACGCCGTCGGCCATGATCCGGCCCTTTCCGTACACGTCGGCCAGGAACTGGTCGATGGCCTCCAGCCGCTGGATCAGGCCCCGCTCCAGCAGCTGCCACTCCGCCGCTCCGATCAGCCGTGGCAGGGGATCGAAGGGCAGAATCCGCTCCACCCCCTGGCTGCCGGAATCGTTGAGCCGGAAGGTGGCCCCGAGCCTGCGCAGCAACATGCCGGCGGCCGCATGGTTGTGGTTGAGCTGGTCCAGGCCCATCTGCCCCAGGGAGGAGAGCAGGGGCCTGAGCGAGGCGCGGGGTTGGTCAGCAGCGCTGAAGTACTCGTCGTAGCCATGGTTGGGTCGGTACTCCGTGAACATGCGCGCGCTGACTTTCAACTGATCCTGCAGCGCCGTCGGCTGCGGGGCTGGTCACTTTCGCTACCGGAATCCGGTTCCTCGCTCCCGAGCGGCCCTTCTGCTCAGCCCCACTTGCCCGCTCAGCGCAGCAGTGCTGCACCGGCAGGAGCCTGGCCTTGCCGTGCTGGTGGGCCGGCCCCAGGCCCGGCCCGAACCGACTGACGCGCAGGCCAGCAAGCTGTCGGCTCGGGGCTGGAGGGCGCGGGCCAGGTCCAACCGATCGGGCCGTCGGGGCCGTCGTCCCCATCCTGGGTGCTGTCCGCCAACACCGGCGCCGATCGCCCGGAGCGCGGCCTGAGATACCTGAATGTGTCCGCGATCTGACGGATGGATCAGTGTTCGGGTGAGAATGGCGGTACTGGAAGGGGGGTGCAGCATGGTCGGGCCCCAGGATTTTCGCCTTGAAGCCAAGGACGACACCGGCGCCCTGCTGACCGAAACCGCGGCTGCCGAAGCCAGGGAATGGCTGGGTCATGAGCACCGCCGCATGCAGCGCTTCCCGGTGCAGGCCAGTCGCCCGATTGCCCTGCGGGAACTGGATGCCGAGCAGAACCCGGTCGGTCGCTGGCTGTTGGTCGACATCCTCGACATCAGCAAGGGAGGCATGTGCCTGATGGTTTCAGGCTCCCATCGTTTTGAGCATGACCAGAGGCTGCTGCTGGATGTGCGCTCCCATCCCGGTTTCGGTGTGCTGCGCCTGGGGGTGGAGGTGCGCTGGTGCCGCCGTTCCCTGAGCTTCACCACCTTCGGCGTCAGTTTTCTGGAGCACCGGCAGGAGGTGCCCCGACTGGAACTGGAGCGCCGCAGCGAGCGCCGTGATCCTAATGACGAGCCCTGGGCGCAGGATTGATCGGCGCCGGCTTCGCCGATCGGCCTGCTGTTCAGCACGGGTCCGCAACGGCTGAGCCGATCGGCCTGTCGCTGTTGCCGGATCCCCCAACCCATGAACCCTGGGCTGCGGCGGAGCGGGCGGATCAGCCGACCTGCGCACAGCCGCCGGTGCCTCAGACCCTCTGGCCAGCCCCGATCGAGGACCCTGGGGCACGCGGCACCCAGGCCTGATCCTGCGTTCTGCAGGTGCCGGATCGCCCTGCAGAGCCCAGCAATTCAGTGCTGCTTCAGAGCAGGAAATAGCGCTGGGCCATCGGCAGCACTTCGGCGGGCTCGCAGCTGAGCAGCTCGCCATCGGCGAACACCTCATAGGTCTGGGGATCCACCTCCACCTTGGGTAGGGCGTTGTTGTTGCGCATCTCCGCTTTGCCGATGGCGCGGGTGTTCACCACCGGCACACAGGGGCGCTTCAGCCCCAGCTGGCGAGGCAGGTCGGCATCGAGGGCGGCCTGGCTGACGAAGGTCAGGCAGCTGGGGGCCAGGGCCCCGCCGTAGGCCGCGAACATCGGCCGGCCGTGCACCGGTCCGGGGGTGGGGATTGAGGCGTTGGCATCGCCCATCTGCGCCCAGACAATCGAGCCGCCCTTGATCACCAGCTCGGGTTTGACACCGAAGAACCCCGGTTTCCACAGCACCAGATCCGCCAGTTTGCCCACCTCCACCGAGCCCACCTGGCTGTCGAGGCCGTGGGCGATGGCCGGATTGATCGTCACCTTGGCGATGTAGCGCTTGAGGCGGGTGTTGTCGTTGCGCTCCGGGTCCCCCGGCAGGGATCCCCGCTGCACCTTCATCTTGTGGGCGGTCTGGAAGGTGCGGATGATCACCTCGCCGACGCGGCCCATGGCCTGGGAGTCGCTGGCGATGATGCTGAAGGCGCCCAGGTCGTGGAGGATGTCCTCGGCGGCGATCGTTTCGCGGCGGATGCGCGATTCGGCGAAGGCCACGTCCTCGGGAATGCGCGGATCGAGGTGGTGGCACACCATCAACATGTCGAGGTGCTCCTCCAACGTGTTGCGCGTGTAGGGGCGGGTTGGGTTGGTGGAGCTGGGCAGCACGTTGGACTCCCCGCAGATGCGAATGATGTCGGGGGCGTGGCCGCCGCCGGCCCCTTCGGTGTGGAAGGTGTGGATGGTGCGGCCGGCGATGGCGCGGATCGTGTCCTCCACGAAGCCGGCCTCATTGAGGGTGTCGGAGTGGATGCACACCTGCACGTCGAACTGATCGGCCACCGTGAGGCAGCAATCGATCGCCGCCGGGGTGGTGCCCCAGTCCTCGTGCAGCTTGAGGCCGCAGGCCCCGGCGCGGATCTGTTCCTCCAGGGCCGCCGGGGTGCTGGCGTTGCCCTTGCCGAAGAAGCCAATGTTGATCGGCAGCCCTTCGGCGGCCT
>CAIKWV010000115.1 GCA_903831165.1 uncultured cyanobacterium | reverse complement strand
CTCGCAGATCTCCCAGCAGCAGACCCGCGGATCGCGCAGCAGGGTGCGGTTGATCTCCAGGGCCTCGTGGGCCCACAGACCGCCCAGCACCGGTGTGCCCGTGCCCTTGAAAATCGTGGCATCCATGCTGTCGACGTCGAAACTGACATAGATCAGATCGCAGTCCGCCAGGTAGTCCAGGCAGCGTCGGGCCGCCGCCTCGCCACCGATGCGCCGCACCTCCTCGGTGCTGACGATCGGCAGGCCATGGTCGCGGATCGTGGCCTCCTCGGCCGGTTCGGTGTCGCGGACACTGACGTAGATCAGATCCCGCAGGCGGATCGCCGGCTGGCCGTCGCCCGTGAGCGCCTGGCACCAGCTCGAGAGTTCGGCGGTTTCCGCGGCCGGCTCATTGTTGGCGTGGTGGGCGTTGTCGTGGCCGGTGGCCACCCCCAGCGGCATGCCGTGCATGTTGCCGGAGGGGGTGGTGTAGGGCGAATGGATGTCGGCATGGGCATCGATCCAGACCACCCCCAGGCGGCTGTCCGGGTGGGCGCGGCGCAGCCCGGCGATCGTGCCGGCGGCAGTGGAATGATCGCCGGCCAGCACCACCGGAAACAGGCCCCGCTGCCGGGTGCTGGCGACCAGTTCGGCGGCCTGACCCATCACCTGGGAAATGACGCGGATATGGCGGGCATGGGGCGTGGCCTCACCGCCGCTGATCTCGCTGGCGCGGGCCCGGGGCAGCTGCTGCTCGGAGATCTCCTCGATCAGCTGGTCGCGGATGCGGCGCAGGTCCTTCTGGCGCTGGGCCGCCTGCTTGAGCAGCTCAATGCCGGAGCCGGCGCCGGGGATGCCGGCCCCCAGATCGCAATCCACCTCCACCAGGCCGATCTTGGAACTACGGCTGCCGGTGCTGTAGTGAACCAAGGTTTTCTTGAGCCGTTTGAGATCGGCCAGCGACAGGGCCAGCTGGCCATCGCTGAGCAGCAGGTTCAGAAATTCGTCGTAGTTGATGGTGCCGCTCTGATCCACGTCGTGGGCCCGCATCAGCGCTTCGAGGCGCGGCACGTCGGGGTTGTCTTCGAACACCGAGAGCAGCACGCCCATCTCCTCGAGGCTGAGGCAGCCGCTGCCATCGCGATCGACCAGATCAAAGATCTCCCGCAGGTTGCGGCTGAGATCGAAGCCCCCCTGCCCCAGGGCCCAGGCGGTGAAATCGTGGCTGTCGAGATGGCCGCGAGCGTTGGCCAGGGCCAGCAGCTCGGCGCCCGCCTCGCTTGAGAGGTTGTCGGCCAGGTTGGCGAGGGCTCGCTCGGTTTCGGCCACCGAGATCTGGCCGTCGCCGTTGCCATCAAACAGGCGGAAGATCAGTTCCAGTTCGCGGCATTGCAGTTCGGCCTGGGCCGACGCCATCGAGAGAGAAGCCATGCAGAAGCTGCTGAATGATCCATTTCCAGCCCCGTTCTATGGGTTCATCGCTTCCCCGTCAGCCCGTGACGAACCAACGGCTGGTCTGATCCTGGCCCAACCCTGTGCCGCTGGCCCACCGCCGCCGGCTTCCAGCCCGGTTCTGCCCGTGTCGAGGAGCCACACCCCGGCCAGCTCTGTGCCCGAGGGGGCAACCGTCCGTTCAGAAGGCGATCCGCTGGCCCAGGCTTCTGGCGATCGCCTCAGGGGGCAGCACCTCCACGGCTCCGCCCAGCTCCACCGCCGCCTTGGGCATGCCGTAGACGGCGCAGCTGGCCTCATCTTGGGCAATGGTGTGCCAGCCGCTGCGGCGCAGTTCCAGCATTCCCTTGCCGCCGTCGCGGCCCATGCCGGTCAGCAGCACGGCCACGCCGGGGTCGCGCCAGTGCTTGATGAGGCTGCGAAAGAACACATCCACCGAGGGCCGGTAGGGCTCCTCCAGCGGCTCGGCCTGGTAGGCAAAGCGGCCATCGGCGCGGATCACCAGATGGTCGTTGCTGACGGCGATCGACACGGTGCCGGCCAGGGGGGCCTGACCGGGCTCGGCCGCCCGCACCGGCAGGGCCACCTGGGAGTCGAGCCAGCTGACCAGGCCGGGGGCGAACTGGGCATCGATGTGCTGCACCACCACCACCGCTGCCGCCATGCCCCGGGGCAGGGGGGCCAGCACCGTGGCCAGGGTCTTGGGGCCGCCGGTGGAGGAGCCGATGGCGATCAGGGGCGGGCGGCGACGGGCGACGGGGGCCGGTGTGGCTGCGGCGGGCGTGCCGGCGCGGCGGGCCGGGGCCGGGGTGCGGCCCTGTAGGCGCTCGACGGTGGCGATTTTCTGCAGCAGTTCGCGGCCGCTCTCGGCGGGCGAGGTCGTGAGCACCGGCAGGTTCACCACATCCAGGGCGCCATGGCCCATGGCGTCAAAGATCAAGCCGGAGGAGCGACCGGCATTGGCCGTGACGATCAGGATCGGGCACTTGGAGATCGCCCGGATCCGCTTGGTGGTCTGGACCCCATCCAGCAGGGGCATGACCAGATCCAGCAGCACCAGATCGGGCTCATCGGCGGCGAAGCGGGCCAGGGCATCCTGGCCATCGCGGGCCACCCAGGCGACGGTGTGACGACCTTCGTGTTCGACCACCCGGCGGATCGAGGTGATCGCCAGGGCCAGGTCGTTGACGATGGCAATCCTCAAGTGGCGATCCTCAAGGGGCGGTCCTCAAGCGGGCCCGATCAGTTGATGAATGGCGTCCAACAGGGTTTCGTCCTGGAAACTGCTCTTGACCAGATAGTAGTCAGCACCGGCCTCCATGCCGTGCAGGCGGTCCTGCTCGGCATCGCGGGAGGAGGAGATGATGATCGGCAGGTGCCTGAAGCGGGGCTCCTTGCGCAGGGTCTGGATCAGGGCGATGCCGTCCATCTCCGGCATCTCCACATCCGTCACCAGCAACTGGTAGTCGTTGTCGCGGATGGCCTTCCAGGCCTCCATGCCATTGACGACGCGATCGACCTGATACCCGCGGGAGCTGACCAGGCGCGCCTGCAGATCCAGGGCCACCGGAGAGTCGTCAGCGATCAGGATGCGCTGCCCCTGCTTGGCGGGCTGGCGGCTGGCCTGGGTCTGCAGGCCGGAGTTCTGGAGCAGGGCGTCGATCGAGCGCACCAGATCGACGGTGTCGACGATCAGGATCGGCTGGCCATCGCCCATCAGCGCGGCGGCACTGACATTGGCCACTTTGCCCAGACGGGGATCGAGGGGGCGCACCACCAGATCCTGTTCGCCCAGGTAGCGGTCGACGACGACGCCATAGACCTTGGCGTGGTCGCTGATCACGACCTCCGGAATCGGGCCATCGGTCTGGGGAGCCTCGGGGAATTTCATCACCTGGCGGGCTGAAATCAGGCCGATCGAGACCCCGTCGAGCATGAAACATTCACGGCCCTCCATCACATTGATCTCGGCGGTTTCAATCGCCACGATCTGATCGAGACGCGCCAGTGGGAAGGCATAGGGCTCGCCGGCGATCTCCACCAGCAGGGTGCGCACCACCGACAGGGTCAGGGGCAGCTGGAAGTGGATGCTGGTGCCTTCGCCCATCACCGAGCTGAAGCGCACCGTGCCGCCCACCTCGTTGGCCATGGAACTGACCACATCGAGGCCGACGCCCCGGCCTGACACCTCGGTCACCTCTGGGGAGGTGGAAAAACCCGGTTGATAGAGATGCTCGCAGAGTTCGGCCTCGGACAGGGCCTCGACCTCTTCGGCACTGAACAGCCCCTGGGCCACCAACTTGTCGCGGACCTCGTCGTAGCGAACGCCGATGCCGTCGTCGCTGATCGTGATCGAAAGCATGCCGCCGCGGTGCAGGGCCTCGATGCGGATCGTGCCGCGGGAGGGCTTGCCCAATTCCAGTCGTTCATCCGGCAGTTCAATGCCGTGGTCGACGGCGTTGCGCAGGATGTGGGTGAGGGGGGATTCGAGTTTGCGCAGGATGTCGCGATCCACCAGGGTGCCCTTGCCGAGCACCTCCAGTTGCACCTGTTTGCCGAGGCTGGTGGCCAGATCGCGCACCATGCGCGGGAAGGCCACGATCGCGTCGGAGAACGGCCGCATGTTGGAGCCGATCACCTCGCGGTAGAGGCGATAGGAGAGGTTGGTGGTGCGCAGGGCGTAGAGCTCCAGTTCGCCCAGGCGCTCCGTCAGGGTGTCGCGGCATTCGCGCTCTTTGACGCGGGCCTTCTCGACCAGCTCCAGGCTGGTGGCCTGGCCCGCCTCGGTGAGTTGCAACCGCAGGGCCTCAATCGTGGCCTGCAGATCTTTCTGCCGGTCCTTGAGCAGGCCGAGGGAATCGGCGAAGGGTTGGAGCCACTTGGCCTCCACCAGCATTTCGCCGGAAAGGGCCATGATGCGATTGAGGTTTTCGGCCTCAACGCGCACGACCCGATCGGAGGCCGCCGGCATCGACGACCCGCCGTCCTGAGCGCCGGCAAACGGGTTGGAGATATCGGCGGGGACGCTGCGGGGAGCCGGACTGGGCAGCAGGCCCTCGGGCAGCAGCTGGCTGATCGACTCGACCAACTCATCGAGTTCCGGGCTGCGGGCCGCCAGCCATTCGCGGATCTCATCGGGCGCCAGGCGACTGACGTCTTGGAAGAGATCAACGCAGCGGAAACTCAGGGCGAAAGCCTGTTGATCCAGCGAGGTTTCGTTGTTCTTGACCGCAACGAAATAGTCTTCCAGCCGGTGGGCCACCCGCACCAACGACTGGAGCACCACGATGCTGGCTGCACCCTTGACGGAGTGCAGCGAACGCATCACCTGGTCGCAGGCCTCGCGAGAGCCGGGCTGGGATTCCAGCTCGAGCAGGGCATGGTTGAGATGCTCGACCCGCTCTTCCAGTTCGAGGCGGAATAACTCCAGCGGAGTCGCTTCAGAAGAATGGTCGCTCATTGAGGAGATATCTCCGTGGTCAGCATGCTGAAGATGCGGTCAGGATCGAGCAGGGCCACCGAGCGGTTCTGCCACTGAAAAACACCGCAGGCGTAGGAATGGTGCGCATTGGTGATCACCACCGGCGCCGGTTTGACGTCGTCGCGGTTGAACAGATAGATGCCATAGATCTCATCGATCGGGAACACCCATTTGCCTTCCGGTGTGCCGGCCACCGCCATCCGGCCGGCGGTCTGGGAGGTTGTGGTGGCCTGGAGCGTCAGGCCGAGCAGCTTGGTGAGCGAGGCGGCCAGCATGATTTCGCCGCGCACATTGACCATGCCCAGGAACAACTGGTTGCTGCGGCCGGGCACCGAATGCACCACGAACGGCGAGGACACCTCCAGGAACACCCCCACCGGCAGGGCGAACAGTTCGGTGGCCAGGCGGAAGATCATCACCGACAGCGATTGATCACTGCGCACCACCGAGCCATCGGCCGAGAGGGTCGAGCTCTCGGAACCCCGCTTGGTTTCGGCCAGAACCGTGGTCCACTCCTGCAGGTAATCGCCGGGGGGCAGGCGCTCCAGCAAGCTGCGGCCCGCGGCCGAATACACCTGGCAGTTGCGGCAGTGCACGCAACTGAGCAGCTCCGGGCAGGAGCGGTCCCCAAAGACGCCGATGCGATTCCAGCAGTCGTCCAGAAGTGAGGGGCTGCTCACCTCGGGACTGGCCTCCGCTGGGAAAAGGACGTCCGGATCGAAATCGAGATCAGTTGGCGACATGGAAGCGGGAGATTTCCGTGCGCATGGCCTGGGTGGATTCGTCGAGGACCTCCAGGGCCCGGTTCGATTCGCGCAGGGCGTCCGAGGTCTGCTGGGAGCCCTGGCTGAGCTGCTGCATCGCTTCGCTGATCTGCTGGGCGCCCTGGGATTGCTCCTGGATGCTCTGGCCGACGATCTCGAACTTGGGCGTCAGCCCCTTGACCTGCTCGATCACCAGTTCCACCTGGTCGCTGATGCGGACCACGTCCTCGACGGCGGAGGTGACGGTCTTGCTGAAGTGATCCATCTCCATCACGCCGATCGAGACGGCCCCCTGCATCTCCTTGACCATCTGCTCGATCTCGAGCGTGGCCACGGCGGTCTGGTCGGCGAGGCGACGGATTTCGCGGGCGACCACGGCGAAGCCGGTGCCGTATTCGCCGGCCTTTTCGGCCTCGATCGCGGCGTTGAGGCTGAGCAGGTTGGTCTGGTCGGCCACCTTGGTGATCGTGGTGACG